>JAITQL010000229.1 GCA_031288935.1 Tannerella sp. | reverse complement strand
GGCTGAATATACCGGGCGAGGCGGAGTACACCGGCCGGGGCGTGGCCTTCTGCGCCCATTGCGACGGCCCGTTCTACAAGGGCAGGCGGGTGGCCGTCGTGGGAGGCGGAAATTCCGGTATCGAGGCGGCGATCGACCTGGCGGGCATCTGCGCCAAGGTGACGGTGATCGAGTTTATGGAGGAGTTGAAGGCCGATTGCGTATTGCAGGAAAAGGCCGGGAAGCTGCCGAATGTGGAGATGTTCGTGTTCAGCCAGACGCTGGAAGTCGTCGGCAACGGTGAAAAAGTCACCGGACTGCGCGTGAAAGACCGCCGGACGGGCGGGGAACGGATGCTGGAACTGGACGGCATTTTCGTGCAGATCGGTCTGGCGGCCAACAGCGCCGTTTTCAGGGAGGCCGTCGATACCAACCGCGCCGGCGAAATCGAGATCGACACGCACGGGCGTACCCGCCAGCCGGGGATTTATGCCGCGGGCGACGTGACTACCGTGCCCTACAAACAGATCATCATCTCGATGGGCGAAGGAGCCAAGGCCGCTTTAAGCGCCTTTGAAGACCGGATACGGGGCGTCATTTGACGCCCCGCATCCCGCTTCTTTCCTTCTTGTCCTCTCCGTGTTTTACCTGTCGGCGGACTGGCGCCGGTGCAGCTGTTTCCCCGTCATTTGTTTCGGGTTCGGGTAAGCGTAACGGGGCCGATCAGTCCGCTCTCGCGCAGCGCCGCATCGCCGGCCGGGCCGTTGATCGTCCAGGTTTTGCGTTCGGCTTCGGGCAGGCCGGCGTCGTAGACCAGCCGGTTGTACCAGGTGCCGGTGACTTCGACCGTCAGGGTGTTCTTACCCGACCGGACGGCCTCCGTCAGGTCGGTGCGGTAAGGCGCCGTCCATAGCGTGCGAACGGGTTTGCCGTTGAGCGAAACAACCGCGATCATCTCCACGCGCCCCAGGTCGAGCAGGAAGCGTGTCCCCGGCTTCACTTTGCCGGCATCAAAGGTTGCCGTATACGTCGCCGTGCCGGAAAAGGCCTTTGCCGCGGGCGAAACGTCGAGGTCTTTCCAGGCCTTCAGTTCCTTCAGCCGCAGGGAAGCCGGCGCGTCCCATCCCGCGGGAAAAGACAGCGTCCAGGGAGAGGCGAGCGGCACGGGCTGCGGGGGCGCATCACCGGCTTCGGCCGGCGGCAGCGTCCCGTCAGGCGTGCCGTCGCGCCGGAAAACGACAAAGCAGGCGCCTGCCTGCGGCAAATCCAGGGCGACGGACGTGCGGTCGCCTTCAGACCGGGAGGTTGCCCGGGCGAACGTACCGCTCACGGGATCCCACAGTTCAACGTTTCCGCTGTTGCGGAAGTCAAGCGTACCGCGAAAGTCGCCTCCCTTGGGCGCACACACGAAGTACCAGTCCGCGCCGCCGGCTTTGCGGTGCACCCACAGGGCGTCGCCCCCCGCGACATCGGGTGCGATCTTCAGCAGGTTCAGCGCGTCGGCCAGTGTCGTGCCCGAAATAACGGCTCCCCGATCCAGCTTGCGAATACCTGCGTTCCGCGCATCGCCCCAAATCCCGCGCACCGCCCGGTCAAAGCGCTGCTGCGCGGCATCGCCGCCGGAGAGCGTCGCCATGCCGCGCGGCGCATCGCCGACAATCACCGCTCCCTCGCGCACAAGGGCAAGCAGTTTCTCCAGCGTCTGCGGCAGCATCCGTTCATTATCGGGCAACCACAACACGCGGTAAGCGATGCCCTCCGGCGTGACCAACTGTCCGTCGCGCACGGACAGGCGGTTCAGCAGCACGTCCGGGTTGCAGTAGTCATACTTGAATCCCGCCGGGAAGGGCGCGTTCTGATCCGGCTTGTGATTCATCTCGTCGCCCAGATACCAAAGCACGTCGGATACCGGCAGGCCGCGTTCGAGCAGGTAACTGCAACGCGAAAGGTAGGCGACTAATTCGGGCATGTGTTTCCACCACGTCTGTCCGCGCAGGAAAGGCGTCCCGATGCCGGAGCCGAACGAAGTGCCGGGCGGCAGGAAGCCGGTTTGAGGATTGTGGGTATAGGTGTGAAAGACCAGGTGCGTCACGCCTTCCACGCTGTTCACGTTCGCCGCTTCCTTCAGCATGTCCCAGTGTTCGTCCCACGTCAGTTCAAACGACGTGAAGGCTTCCGCCGCCACGCGCGGCTTGCCGTAGATGCGCGCAGCCGAGGCGGTTGGCTTGACGGGCTTGAAGTTCAGCGAACCGACGAACGAATCGGCCAGCGGCTGCCAGAACTCGCACATCGGCACATCGGCGTATTTGAAATATTCCAGTATGTCGGCCGGAAAAATATCTCCGGCAGCTGTTTCGTACGTAATCGCCAGGCCGTTGTCTTTGGCCAGCTGCGCCATCCGCCCGTAAAACCTGTTGGCGAAGAGATCGCCGACGGTCATGCGCCAGTCGTGCAGAAAGCGGGCGGTCGTTTCATGGTCGCCCACGACGTAGCCGAATACGGCGGGCAGCCATTGCCGCAGCGGGTAGCCGGCGATGCGGCCGAACTCCGCCTCCATGTCGGCCGTCCACGTTTGCGTCTTGCATTCCCAGCTGTCCAGCAACATGCCGTTCAGCAGTCCGTCGAGAGGGCCGCTCTTCGCGGCGAGGCGGCCGATGTATCCCGCAAAATGGGCGTTGGGGCCGGCCTCCGACAGTTTGTCACACTCCCAGCCCGTTCCTTCCGGCGGCGCAGGCCCGTTTCGCTGACCCGTGTTCACATGTCCGACACGCAGGATCGTCCACCGGCCGGCCGGCGCCGTCCACTGCAAACGTCCCTGCCCGTCCATGGCCGCTGAAACATCCTGTATCAGGGAAGGGTTTACAAAAGCCTCCGGCGACTGCCTGGGATGAGCGGCCGTGCGCTCGATGCCGCGCAGGGTCCAGCCGGCTTCCGCCTCCCAGTTGTTCTTGCGGGCGGCGGAATACAGGTGAAGGAACTGCAGGCTCATGTCGTGCCGGTTGGCAATGGAAATCCGGTACGTGGCCACGCCGTTCGCTTCGGGACAGGCCAGCGACACCGGCCGGTCGTCCTGCCAGCTGCCCGGCGGCATTTCCGTATGCAGCAACTCCTCCGTCCGGCCGTCCGGATGCACCGCCTGCACCGTCACCGTGACGCCAGGCTCGTAACACCACGCATGGCTGAATCCGTTCACGGAAGAAAACTCGACCGTGCGAACGGTCACGGCCGCGGGAAAGGTTACTTCCACCCAGTGCGGCCGGCCGTCCGGCGCGGGAGACAGCTTGACCGGTTCCTTGGGATTGCCGGAGAGATAATCCGCCCAGGGAAGCTCCGGATGGCTCCTGACGGATTGCGGCTGAAGCGGCTCCCCGGTATCGTCGAGCGGCGCGGGAAACGCGAGCACGGCAATGTCCCTGTAATCGCGCCACGCATCTTCAGTAGGCTGCGGCAGGGGCAGGGAGAGGTTCACAGCGTTGCCGCCCTCGACATCGGTACGGCTCCACACCAGATGGCGCATGGCATTGGCCGGCTCGATCCACGGCCCGCCGGACATCGCCCAGCCGGGGCAGTTCTGCATCGTAAAGCGCAGTCCCAGCCGGCGACATTCTTCGGCCGTATGGCGCACGGCCTGATCCCAGGGCTTGCCGAGGCACAGGATCTGCTCGTCCGTACCGGGCCACTGGCCGCCAAACTGGCCGTGAAACAGCTGGATGCCGGACAAGCCGGCGGCGGCAATGGCTTCCAGATCGGCCGTAATACCTTTGGCGGGAACGTTTCCGCCAATATAGTGAAACCATGTTTCCGGATGGTAGACCTGCGGCGGCGACTGAAAGGCGACGCGGTCTGCATGGCCGAAGGGGGCGTTGAGTTCGTCGCCGGACGGGACGATGGGTGGCTGCGCCGTCAATACACCCGTATTCATGCAGAGGGCTATCATGCCGGCAAAGGCCGTTCGCTTCCACCGGAAGGATCTCCCTGTCCGTTTCATGCGAATGTTGAATCTTGAAATTTGAACGTTTCGTCTCATTGAATTTTTCATCTTTATCTTGTTTTTCCGATCAGGGACTTCTTGTCATTATTCTCATTCCTGCGTTTCCGAAAAACCGAAGTCCGTTAAGCGTTCCCGAAACCGCCCGACAAATATAGAACTATTTAACTGCATGGACAAACTGTTCTGAACGGGGCGAACGGTGCATGGAAATGTTCAACGTTCCCTGCCGAACTGTTCGCGCAATTCGAGGGGCGGCTATTCCAGGCGGAGGCTTTCCACTTTCAGCAGGCGGTTTGTCAAGGCTTGGGCGTCGCCTTTGCGGATGCGCAGTTTCATCCGGCACGTCATGTCGAACGTCTGCGAAAGGACGCGGGGCTGCATCTCCTTGACGATGCGCATCACGCTGTTCAGGTGCGGATAGTCGAAGACGGCCGTATATTCTTCGTCCACCGTGCGGCGTTCCGTCGTGGCGGCGGCGATGGCTTCGGCGGCGGCCGTGCGGTAGGCCGTAATCAGGCCGCCTGTTCCCAGTTCGATGCCTCCGAAATATCGCACGACGACGATCAGAATGTCTGTCAGTTCGCGGGAGTTGATTTGTCCGAGAATCGGCTTGCCGGCCGTCGATGACGGTTCGCCGTCGTCGTTGGCGCGGAAGGTCTTCCGGTCGGCGCCCAGCATGTATGCCCAGCAGACGTGGCGCGCATCGTGATACTGCTTGCGGTAGCTGTCTATCCACACCCCGGCTTCCTCCACGCTGCCGACGGGGACGGCAAACGACAGGAAGCGGCTCCGCTTCTCCGTATAATATCCTTCGGCCGTCGAGCGGATGGTGGTATAACTGTCTTCGGTCATGTGGCAGGGCTTAGTCCGGGACGTGCGTTTTCTGTTCGTCGAGGAACGCCTGGAAATCTTTCATGATCTCCTCGATCTCCTCGATAAAATACGGGTCTTTTACTTTCTCCCCGACGGCTTCGTAATACGCCCTGATGGCCGGCAATGCGCACACGTCCTGTCCGCGCAGCAGGAAATAGGGTTCGTCTTTCTCCACGCACTGTTTGATCATTTGAATCGGATTCTTCATCGTTTATCTCTTCTTGTTTTGCTGTAAATAATATCGTAACATGCCGGCCTGTGCGGACACCGTTCACGTGGCCGCTTTCAGTTCTTTTTTCAGGAAGGGCGCCGTGAAACTCTTCACGGCGGAGGCGACCATCTCTTCCGGCAGGCCGGTGAAAAGGATTTTCCCGCCTTTCCGCCCGCCGTCCGGCCCCATGTCGATGAGGTAATCGGCGCACTTGATGACGTCCAGGTTGTGTTCGATGACAATGATCGTATTGCCCTTGTCGACCAACTTGTCCAGTACGCCCAGCAGGACGCGGATGTCCTCGAAATGCAGTCCGGTCGTCGGTTCGTCCAGTACGTACAAGGTACGTCCCGTATCCCGCTTGGCCAGTTCGGTGGCCAGTTTCACCCGCTGGCTCTCGCCGCCGGAGAGCGTGGTGGAAGGCTGTCCCAGTTTGATATACCCCAGTCCGACGTCCTGCAATACTTTTATCTTGTGGTAAATGGAGGGGATGTTTTCAAAAAACTCTACGGCCATGTTGATGGTCATGTTCAGGACGTCGGCAATGGATTTTCCGCGGAAACGCACCTCCAGCGTCTCGCGGTTGTAGCGTTTGCCCTGGCAGTCCTCGCAAGGCGCCAGCACGTCCGGCAGGAAATTCATTTCGATCGTCCTGTATCCGTTTCCCTTGCACGTCTCGCACCGTCCGCCCGACACGTTGAACGAAAACCGCCCCGGCTTGTAGCCTCTGATTTTTGATTCGGGAAGCTCTACGAACAGGTTCCGTATATCGGAGAAGACGCCCGTATAGGTGGCGGGGTTGCTGCGCGGCGAGCGGCCGATGGGCGACTGGTCTACATCCACGATCTTGTCGATGTGTTCCACGCCTTCCAGGGTCTTGTATGGCAGCGGCGCCTCCAGCGAACGGTAGAAATGACGGCTTAAAATGGGTTGCAGCGTCTTGTTTATCAACGTGGACTTGCCGCTTCCCGAAACGCCGGTGACGCAAATCAGCGTGCCGAGCGGAAACGCGACGTCTACCTTTTTCAGGTTATGGCCGGCAGCGCCTTTCAGCGTCAGCCACTTTCCACTTCCCTTCCGGCGTGCCGGCGGCACGGGGATGCACTGTTTCCCGTTCAGGTAGGAGGAAGTGAGCGTATCGGTGCGCAGCATTTCCTTCGGCGTACCGGCAAAAACCACTTCGCCGCCCAGCCGTCCGGCTTTCGGCCCCATGTCGACCACGTAATCGGCGTTCAGCATCATCTCCTTGTCGTGCTCCACCACAATGACCGAATTGCCGGTATCGCGCAGATCCTTGAGCGAGCGGATCAGGCGCATGTTGTCGCGCTGGTGCAGTCCGATGCTCGGTTCGTCCAGGATATAAAGCACGTTCACCAGCTGAGAGCCGATTTGCGTGGCCAGGCGGATGCGCTGGCTCTCGCCGCCGGAGAGCGTGGCCGAGGCGCGGTTCAGCGACAGATAGTCCAGTCCGACGTCCAGCAGAAAATGCAGGCGCGAGCGGATTTCCTTCAGAACCTCCACCGCGATCTGCTGCTGTTTGGACGACAGTTTCCGTTCTACCGAATCTACCCATTTCACCAGTTCGGTAATGTCCATCTCCGCGAGTTCGGCAATGTTCCTGCCGTCCACCCGGTAGTGCAACGCTTCCCTGTTGAGCCGCCGGCCGTGGCATTGCGGACATTCGGTCATGCTGATAAACTGTTCGGCCCACCTCTGCGCGGCGGCCGGGGCGTCGCTGTCCTGCTGCATCCCGATGTATTTGGCGACGCCTTCGTAGGAGAACAGGTAGTTGGAATTGCCGAGCGACTCGTTTTGAATGGGCAGGCGGTCGCTTGTTCCGTTCATGATCTCGTCCATCGCCTCTTCGGGAATGTCCCTGATGGGGGTCTTGACGGTTATGCCGTGCTTCCTGCACAGCGATTCGATTTGCCAGAAGAGCAGAATGTTTCTGTACTTGCCGAGCGCCGTGATACCGCCGCTGTAGATGCTGAGCGACGGGTCGGGTACGATTTTCTCCATGTCGAGCAGGTTGACCTGCCCCAGTCCCTTGCAGTGCGGACAGGCGCCCTGCGGCGAGTTGAACGAAAAGTTGTGCGGCGCGGGTTCGCTGTATGACAAACCGGTCACCGGACACATCAGCCGCCGGCTGTAATGACGGACTTCGTTCGTTTCGACGTTCAGCAGCAGGATCAGTCCGTCGCCCTGCTTCATGGCAACGCGGAGGCTCTCCTTCAACCGCCGCCCGTCCGTCGCCTCCACCTGCAGCTTGTCGATCACCACCTCGATGCTGTGCATCCGGTAGCGGTCTAACTTCATGCCGTGCACAATCTCGTGCAGTTCGCCGTCTACGCGCACATTCAGGTAGCCTTTCTTCCGTACCTGTTCAAAAAGTTCCTTGTAATGGCCTTTCCGGTTCTGCACCAGTGGCGCCAGCAGGTAGATTTTCCGGCCGCTGTATTCGTTCAGAATCAGTTCCAGAATCTGTTCTTCGGTGTACTTCACCATTTTCTCGCCGCTCAGGTACGAATAGGCTTCGCCGGCCCGGGCATAGAGCAGGCGGAAGAAGTCGTAAATCTCCGTCGTCGTTCCTACGGTCGAACGCGGATTCCGGTTCGTCGTCTTCTGCTCAATGGAGATTACCGGGCTTAATCCGGTGATCTTGTCTACGTCCGGCCGTTCAACGTTGCCGAGAAAATTACGGGCGTAGGCCGAAAAGGTTTCGATGTAGCGCCGCTGTCCTTCTGCAAAAATCGTATCGAACGCCAGCGACGATTTTCCGCTGCCGCTCATGCCCGTGATCACGGACAGTTGGTTGCGCGGCAGCTCCACGTCAATATTCTTCAAGTTGTGCACGCGGGCGCCCCATACGGAGATACAGCCCTGTTCTTCCACCGGCGTTTGATCTCCTTCGCCCGTTTCCGTATTTTTTATCTTTTGAGCCATGAAGTCCTTGCGTTTACTGTATGGTCCACCGCGGGTCATGCACCGTCCGGTTCGGAGTTTCGTAGAACAGGTCTTTCTGCCGCGGGACTTGCAGCACGAAACTTCTTCCATCCACCTGCAGTTTCGTATCCTTCATCCACGGGTTGAAGCGCTTCAGGTCGGCATACGTAATGCCCAG
Organism: Tannerella sp.; assembly: GCA_031288935.1. Classification (GTDB taxonomy): domain Bacteria; phylum Bacteroidota; class Bacteroidia; order Bacteroidales; family Tannerellaceae; genus Tannerella. The sequence continues at coordinate 3,443 of JAITQL010000229.1, read as the reverse complement.
GCTTCCGGCATAGGCAGCCAGGTCGGGGATGTCGTCCGACACCGTTACCTCGTCGCATTCAAACGGCTTGTACAGGTTTTTGGCCTCCAGCACAAAACCGTATTTATAGGGATGTTCGAAAATCAGTTTCACGGCCAGGATGCGGTACACGTAGCGCGACGTTTCCTCGACCAGCCATAAATCCAGCGCCGAGTCGACCGTCTGCCTGTCCATTTCGGACGAGATGCGTCCCATGCCGGCGTTGTACGAGGCAGCTACCGTCACCCAGTCGCCATATTTGGCGTAGGCGTCCTTCAGATACCGGCAGGCGGCTTCGGTAGAGCGCTGTACATGACAGCGCTCGTCGACCGTCGGCGTAACGGTCAGGCGGTACGACCGCGCCGTAGCCTCCAGGAACTGCCACATCCCCGCGGCACGCGCCGGCGAGAGGGCAAGCGGATCCAGATGGCTCTCGATGACGGCCAGGTATTTGAAATCGTCCGGGATGCCGTTGGCCTTCAATATCGGCTCGATCACCGGGAAATAGCGGTTGGCGCGTTTCAGCAGCAGCATCGTCGTGGAATGGAAATACGTGAAACTGCTGAGTTCGCGATCCATCCCTTCATACATGTTATACCTTCTCAAATCAAGCGTCCGGTCGCAGAAAGTCACCTGCAAAGGCGTCTCCGGCGAGACGGTCATGGCCGATACCAGCGGACGCTCCTCCATGACCTGCTCCGAGTTACTGGAGCCAACCGACAAGCAAGCCGTCAGGCCTACAATGCCTCCGGTTGCAAAGTATCCTATCCTGTCTATCCATTTCATTCCGTTTCCGTTTTATTTTGAGTTTTGGAAGAACGTATCACGTTCACGTCCCCGCTTTTCCGGTGCGCCTTGCCGTCGGTTCCCGTATATTCGATAATGTAAAAATAAGCGCCGGAGGGCACGTACTTGCCGCGATACTTGCCGTCCCAGCCTTTCGACGGATCCTCCCACCGGAACAGTTCCGCGCCCCAGCGGTTGAATATCCATCCCCGGAAACGCACCACCGACTTGTACGAAACCTTGAACACGTCGTTGACACCCGGCGAGCCTTCCGGCGTGAAGGCATTCGGCACCAGCAACTGCGTTTCCGTGATACTGACCTGATACGTATTTTCCGCGTTCACGCACTGGCCGGAACGGTCGCTCACCTCCAGTTTCACCGTAAATTCGCCCACCCGGTCGAACGTATACTCCATCTCCGCCTCCGTGAAGCGCACCAGGGGATTGTCCGGCTCCTGCGTGCGGTAAACCTGCCAGATATAGAGCGAGGCGACGGGCGCGTTGGCCTGTGCGGTAAACCGGATGGTGGCGGGCGCCAGCAGTTCGTTGTCGCCCGCCGCGATGTTCGACTGGCTGCTCGACAAAACCAGCGTGTCGGCATGTACCTCCAGCGCAACGGCCTGATACTGGCCGGCCGAAAAAGTCTCTTCCGTACCGAAGTAGCGCGCGAAAAGGTCTCCCGTCAACTGGATTTCCGTATCGGTCAGGGGCGGCTGCATCGACGCATTGAAAGGGTTCCCCCGCAGCGTGTCGATCAGCAATACCGGAACGAACTGGCGCGCCTGCTCGCGCCAGACCTGCGTCATGTAGCTTACTTCGTAGTAGCGTTCAACGGCAGTCGCATCGCCCACCGGCGTCCGGTAAACCAGCGGCGGCGTTTCGTTGACGCCGTCCAGTCGCAGCGCTTCGCAGGGATCGGCCGTTTCCGCCACGCGCAATCCCTGGAAATTCACCGGATAGCGGCTGTAATCAATCACCCAGACAAAATGCGCCATCGCGGGATTGTCGCCCTCCATCACAAAATAGCCGTATCCCTCCTCCGGACGGCTGACCTCGGACGTGGCGCCCTGTTGCGTGGAAGCAACCGGCTCGTAGTCCAGCGCGCGCAAACGGTAGCGATACCATTGATGAGAAGTTGAAGCCGACGTGTAGCTGATTGTAACGCCCTCCATGCCATACACCAGCCAGACCTGTATCCGGTGAAGCGTATTGTCCGCTGCCAGCAGGGGCGGCTTCACGCCGCCGGCCACCTGGTACTGGGCGAATGTCGCACCCGTCCATAAACAGCAGACGAGTAACCAAACCAATTTACGAATCGTTTTTCCTTGCATATCGTGTAGAATCAGTTCGCAAAAGTACAACATAATTTGAAAGATTCAAAGGATTGAAATTTGAGACAGCCATTTACAGAACTTGCCGGCAACGGGAGAAAAGCCTGTTCTGCCCGGGCTTTCATCTTTCCATACATCTCGCTGGCCGGACGGAAATACGAACAGCATGGATTTAATACAACAAGCTCTTTTTATCTATTATCTTTAACGAAAATAATTTGGAACCTTACAAAAACTATTCCCTACCTTTGTGGAAGTTATGATAGCATCAAAAAAAGAACTGTGCCAAGAACAAAATTTATAATTATCATTTCCATATTATTGAGCGGTGTATCCTGTATGCAAAATATGAACGAAGATCCGAAAACAGGCGATTATGATACTGAAACCTTGCCTGTCAGCCTGGATGAAGAGGGGTTTGACGATGCAAAGGCGTCGGACTGTACCGTATCCGGAACATTGTCGTACAATTCGGAACTCGACAGATGGGAGATTCGGAACAGTCCGGCCAATACAATAGACGAAGTGAACGTTTACGTCGTAAAGAATTATGAGATCGAACTCCCCAAAGATACCCGGAAAAATGTGCAGGCCACAGGACGCTGCTATCAATCTCCCGAACGGACAGGTATTCCCGCAGGAACAACAATCTATTATATTAGCGTGAAAACTTTAAACAACGAATGAATATGAAAAGGATCGTTGCAAGTTTGACACTTCCCCCAATCGGACTCGTTTTCCTGTGTATCTGCTTAGGAACAGCAGGATGCAAGAAAGATGAACCGGAAGAGGAATTCATGACTTTATACGACAAACCGTTATCGACCATCCAAAACTGTATTTTGGGGAAATGGAATTGGTATACCTCGTACGGCGGCTATGTAGCAGTATCCTATCCCGAAAACGTATTTGTTGAGTTTAAGGACGATCATTACATCACTACGTATAAAGACCTCAGAGATACTGTTTATTTCTCATGGGAAAAACGTGAGATACCTACCGGAGATTATGCAAAAAATGAAACGTATGTGTTGAGTAAAAAAGATTCGGAGAACTGGTTTTTCGAAACAATAAGAAATGATACTTTAAGTGTTTCAGTATACACGACTTCTTACCCCAGGGGATATGGGTTTGTTCGTGTCAAATAGAATTGGTATTTAAATAAAAAAACAGTCAGCAGAATGGAAACAGCCATATGGAAAACAGCCGCGCCGATTCTCCAAACGGAGACCGGGGGCGGAAAAACCGAAAAAAACACGCGAGAGATTTTTTTTATCTCTCGAGAGAAAATAAATATCTCTCGAGAGA
>JAITQL010000165.1 GCA_031288935.1 Tannerella sp. | reverse complement strand
ATGATAAAAACGCTCTTTGAATTGCATCCGTCAGGCCTTTATCCGTATTTCCGGAAGACAACGACTTTGCCGGCCGTATGCACTTCGAAGCGGTCGGAGAGGGCTTCGTTCAGGCTGGCCTGCCACCAGCGGGTGAGCGTACGGTTTTCCAGAGGCCAGCGCAGTCCGCGCAGCGTCAGCGGGACGGGTTCCATGCAGAACACCGATATTTGCTGACCCGGAAAACTCTCGAACGTCACATCGCCTTCGGCAGGCGTGAAAATACCGTAGTCCGTCCACATCTCCACCTCGGCCAAGTCCATGTAGTCCGTCAGCAGACTGATGTTGCCCAGCGTGTGATCTTCGCGTTTACCCGTCGCTCCCGCGAGCAGCAGACGGCGGTAGCCCTGCGACGCACAATAGCGCACGGCCTTTGTCAAATCGTTGTTCTCCTGCTCGGCAAGGCAGATCCATCGCCCGGACAACCGCGCACGGCTTGCCGCCGAGAGCGAATCGCCGTCGCCAATCACCCGCTCCGGGCAGTAACCCGCCGCCAGAAGAGCGTCCGCCGCCCCGTCGCAACAGATGATATGTTCACGGTAACGCTCCAGCGCCGACCGCGGCAAGTCGTGCGACGGATAATCTCCCGCTGCCAGCACCACCGCATCCTTTTCTTCCATGTCCTTAAACCGTCTCATGAATCCTTGAATCTTTGAATTTTTGAATCTCTTACCCATTTCCTGTATCCGAAGACGGCGACCACGGCGTAGATGGCGTACAGTACGGCGGTCGGATACAAGGCCTGTCCGAAATACAGTCCGGCCGAGACGCCGTTCACGACGAGCCACAGCAACCACTGTTCGGCGTATTTTTGCGCCAGCATCCACATGGCCACGATGCTGAGCGACGTGGTAAATGCGTCGCCGAAGGGCACGGGACTGTCCGTGTACCGCACCAGCAGCCAGGCCAGCAGAGCGAAACAGCCGGCAAAGGCGGCCAGCAGTCTGACGGCGTAGCCCCGCGGCACGCGCCGGACGGTCGCCGCCGCGCCGGAGTTGCCGCTCCGGCGCCACCGAATCCATCCGTAGATGCTTGCCAGCAGATAGTAGACATTGATCCCCGTCACGGCGTAGAGTTTGCTTGCGAGGAATATGTATATGTAGAAAAGCGACATCACGATTCCTGTCGGCCACAGGCGAATACTGGCCTTGTATTCCAAGCGCAGGTAGAGCAGGCCGAGGAAAACGCCGACAAGTTCGAACGCCGTCATGGAGACGTGGAAAAAGTCAAAAGGATTCATAGCGTAAAGGATTGTCTTAGAATTTCAGCGTCACCCGCGTCATCACGTTCGTACCCGCCTGCGTGAAATAGCCGCTGTCCTGCAACCGTTCCCCGCCCAGATAATAGCTCCATACCCAGCCGTTCGTTTCGTACATTTCGTTGAACAGGTTGTTCACGCTCACGTCCACCCCCAGTTCCCTGGCGAAAGGTACGCGAAAGACGTATCCGATCCGCAGATTGTTGACAAGATAGGGATCCAGACTGCGCCGCCGGGACGAGGTATTGTCCAGGTACTGGCGTCCGACGTATGACGTCCCGAACGCCGCCGAGAACCCTTTCAGCCGGAAATCGAACAGGCTGTTTGCCGTCACGTCCGGCGAAAAGGCAATGTCCGTCGTTCCCAGTGCGTTTTTCGTTTGACCCGCCCCGTTCCAGTCCGCGTCATACGTATCCACATATTCCGTAAAGTTCCTGACTTTATTCTTGCTCAGCGTCAGATTACCCTCCCAGCGCAGGCAGGGAACAAGCTGCACGCCGGCCGTCAGCTCCACGCCCGCACGGTAACTGTCCTTGATGTTCGACGTAAGCTGTTCGCCGATCTCGCTGATCTTGCCCGTCAGGATCAGCTGGTTTTCGTAATCCATGTAATAGAAGTTGACGCCGGCCTGAAAGCGCGGCGCCGTATAGTTATACCCCGCCTCCCAGTCGTGAAGCCGCTCGAAAGTCGGCTGCGCGGCCGGGCCGTTCTCGGTAAAGTTGTCCCGGTTCGGTTCGCGGTGCGCCACGGCAAACGAGGCGTAGGCCTGATGCCCGTTCCGGCCATACGTCAGTCCCGCCTTCGGATTGAAGAAGGAAAATGTCCGGTGAACGTGTACGTTTTCCCCCGCCTTGTCGTCGCTTCCGTCGATCCGGTAGTCGATGCCGCGATACTGCATGTCGGCATAGGCGTACAGCGAGGGCAGGAAGCGGTACGTCGCCTTCAGATAGGCGTTGCCGTCCAGTTTCTCGCCCCGGTTGCGGTAGTACTCGTAATTCGGAGCGGGCAGGAGGCTGGCCGTCTTCACCCACATCACGCGACCGAAATGGTCTCCCGCATAATTGTTGGCCGACGCGCCGAACGTCGCCTGCAACCGTTCCCGCGTATAATTCAGCCTGAACAGTCCGCCGTAAAAGTCGTTGCGCATCCATTTGCGCCGTACCAGATCGGTTTTCGACTGCGCGTTGCCATCCGCATCCGTATAGACCGGCAGCTTGTAGGCGGCATATTTCGCATCCTCCTTGTAATCCTCGTAATATCCGTTCCCGTCCGTATAATGAAGCGTGACGTTCAGGTCAAGACGCTCGCCCAGCCGCTGCGTGGCCAGCAGATGATAATGATGCTGCCGGTAATTGTCCGTCTGATTGTCGTAAAACTTCGTCTCGCCCGTCCCGTCCGTATAGGCGCCGCAACTGTTATGCCTGCGATTCGTCCGCAGCATGGCGGAGTCCACGCCGTTCCACGCCTGGTAGCTCACTTCGCCGCTGCCGAAGGTCTGAAACTTCAGCATCGTGGAAGAATAATAGCAGGCCGCCGAGGCATAGTAGGAATACATGTCTACGCGCGCCCGGTCGATGTATCCATCCGTCTGCACATTGGAATAACGCGCGTCGAACGTGAAATGATCCCGCAGCAGACCCGTCCCGCCTCTGACGGTATGCGTGTACGTGCCGTAGGAACCGGCCGCCGACCGCACCTCCGAATACGGCGCCAGTGCAGGCTGCTGCGTCTGCATCATGACCGACGCGCCGAATGCGGCCGCGCCGTTGGTCGACGTTCCGGCGCCGCGCTGCACCTGTACCTGCTGCATGGACGACGCGAAGTCCGGCATGTTCACCCAGAAAACGCCATGACTTTCCGCCTCGTTCAGCGGTACGCCGTCCACGGTAAAATTAATCCGGTTCGCATCCGTACCGCGAATCCGCATGTTCGCATACCCCACTCCGTTGCCGCCGTCGGACGTCAGCGTCAACGACGGCATCCCCGCGAAAAGATACGGCAGCGACTGCCCGCCGTTCACCTCGTTCAGCTTCCCGGCCGACAGATTCAGGAACGCCACCGGCGTTTCCTTCCTTGCCTGCATGGCCGATACCACCACTTCATTCAATTGATACACCCGGGTCGAATCGACCTCCTGAGCCGGAACACTCCCGCTGACACACACCAGCAGGGCGATTCCCGCAAAAACTTCCTTTTTCATCCTGTATTGCTATAAATAATTAATAAAAAAGGGGACTGTGAAAAGATACTGTCAACTTACGGCTTCCTACGCCGGCATTACCCGGATCAGGTTGTAAGGGTATGATCTCAGCCTGTAAAGTAAGGCACCCCTGTTAAAATACGGTCGCAAAGGTAGAAAAAAAGTCCTGTCCGGCAAAAAAATCACGCTTCCTGTTATTGGGATTATTTGATCGCTATCATTTTTTCCATCCTTTTACGGCCTTCTCTTTCCCGTCTTTTTCAAAGCAGAAAAGATAGAATCCGGAGGGGAATAATTATCAAAAGGCCTCTCATCGTCGGTGTCATTCGCAAAATCGGCCGTGTTGCAGTGCATCCGCAGTTTCAGGAACTCGCTTGCTTCAACCGGATCGTAGAGGTCGGGATACAGCGC
>JAITQL010000167.1 GCA_031288935.1 Tannerella sp. | reverse complement strand
AAAAAGCTCCCGACAACTGAAATGCCTTTTTCTTATCAATAAAAAAACGGCTTTCAACCGAAATGACTCTTTCATATCAATACAAAAAGCTCCCGACAACTGAAATGCCCTTTTCTTATCAATAAAAAAACCGTTTTCAACTGAAATGACTTTTGCGTTCGAACGCGAAACCGGCAACAGTTGGCGAGCCGCTGAAATGCGCCCTTTTTTAACTGTTCTCCATGCGGGTTCCTGTTTTTTTTCTACCTTTGTGCCACTTAACAGACAGAATATTCATTCCATGCACGAAAAAATTATCATTCTTGATTTCGGTTCGCAAACGACCCAATTGATCGGCCGTCGAATCAGAGAATTGCACACGTATTGCGAAATCCTGCCCTACAATCGTTTTCCGGACGGGGAGACGGGCGTGAAGGGCGTCATTCTTTCCGGAAGCCCGTATTCTACCAACGATGCCGATGCGTTTCGAACGGACTTGAGCCGGTTTCGCGGAAAATATCCGGTACTGGGCATCTGCTATGGCGCGCAGCTGATGGCGCGGGAAGCGGGCGGACGGGTCGAATCGGCCGGCACGCGCGAGTACGGTCGCGCCCGGCTGACGTCGGTGGACGGAAGCGACCCCCTCTTGCAGGGCATTCATGCCGGCGCGCAAGTCTGGATGTCGCACGGAGATACGATTACGCACTGTCCGCCTGCGTTCCGCTTCGTGGCCGGTACGGACGACGTGGCGGCGGCGGCTTACCGGATCGGCGGCGAACTGACGTGGGGCGTACAGTTTCACCCGGAAGTGTATCATACGGACGACGGGACGCACCTGCTTGACAATTTTCTCCGGATTTGCGGCTGTACGAGGGACTGGACGCCGGCTTCGTTTATCGAATCGACCGTGGCCGAACTGAAAAGCAAACTGGGGGACGAGCGGGTGATTCTGGCGCTTTCGGGAGGCGTGGATTCTTCCGTTACGGCCGTGTTGCTGAACAGGGCGATCGGTCAAAACCTGACGTGTATTTTCGTAGACCACGGACTGCTGCGCAAAAACGAATTTGAGAACGTGCTGAAGGATTACGAACATCTGGGGTTGAACGTGAAGGGCGTGAACGCAAGGGAGCGGTTTTACAGCCGGCTGGAGGGCGTGAGCGACCCGGAGGAGAAGCGCAAGGTCATCGGCAAGGGTTTTATTGACGTGTTTGAGGAAGAAGCCCGCAAGCTGGAAGCGGTCAAGTGGCTGGGGCAGGGAACGATTTATCCCGATGTGATCGAGTCGCTTTCCATTACGGGGATGGTGATCAAGAGCCACCATAACGTGGGGGGACTGCCGGAGAAGATGCACCTGAAGCTGGTGGAGCCGCTGCGCTCGCTGTTCAAGGACGAGGTGCGCCGCGTGGGGACGGAGCTGGGCATGATGCCGCACCTGATCGGGCGCCATCCGTTTCCCGGGCCGGGACTGGGAATCCGTATCCTCGGCGAAATCACGGCGGAGAAGGTGCGTATCCTGCAGGAGGCGGACGATATTTATATCTCGCTGATGCGCTCGCGGGGGCTGTACGACAAGGTGTGGCAGGCCGGCTCGATGCTGCTGCCCATCCGCTCGGTGGGCGTAATGGGCGACGAACGGACGTATGACTATACGGTGGCGTTGCGCGCCGTGACCTCGACCGATGCCATGACGGCCGACTGGGCGCAGTTGCCGTACGACTTCCTGGCGAAAGTGTCAAACGAAATTATCAACAAGGTAAAGGGCGTGAACCGCGTAGTGTATGACATCAGCTCCAAACCGCCTGCCACAATCGAGTGGGAATGAAAAAATTCAAGGATTCAAAAATTCAAGGATTCAAAGATTCAAAGATTCAAGGATTCAAAGATTCAAGATTCAAAGCATCATTGTCATTGTCATAATTCTCAATTCTCAATTCTCAATTCTCAATTCAAATAAGTATGAAACTTGCAGTATTTTTTAGGGAAGGTCTTGCGCTGTGTGCAGGGCTGTTTTTACTGGCCGCCTGTACTTCGGGACGGGATGCGGTTGCCGCAAAAGAGCCGGTCGACTATGTAAACCCGTATGTCGGGAATGTCAGTCATTTGCTGGTGCCGTGTTATCCGACGCTGAGCCTGCCGAACGGCATGATGCGTCTTTATCCGAACCGGACGGACTATACCGCTGCCCTGATGCACGGACTGCCGGCTGTCGTGCCGTCGCACCGCGGCGGTTCGCCGGTGGCCTTCAGTCCGACGCAGGCTTCCGGCGACGAACTCAAGCCGGTGATGGACTATTCGTATGACCTGGAACATCTGACGCCGTATCACTGGTCGGTCTACCTGGATGAAGCCCGGATACAGGTCGAGTTTGCACCCGCCGCGCAGTCGGCCGTGTACAACTTCCGGTTTATGCGCGACGGCGACGCCAAACTGATTCTCTCGGGACGCAACGGCGAAGTGAAGGTCAACGAAGACGGATCGGTGGAAGGATACGAACAGCTGGGCAGGAACGGGACGCGCCTGTATGTCTACGCCCTGACGGATCAGCCCGTCCGCTCGACCGCCCGCATCGGCGAGGGGAAAAACAGTCTGGCGCTTGATTTCGGCGCCGTCAAGACGCTCAACCTGCAATACGGCATTTCATACATCAGCGCGGAGCAGGCGAAGAAGAACCTGAAACGCGAAATAGCAAGTTTCGACGTCCGTCCCCTGGCCGACGCAGGCCGGCGCGTCTGGAACGAAACCCTGGGCAAGATCGGGGTGGAAGGCGGACGGGAAAAGGACAAAACCGTTTTCTACACTTCGCTGTACCGTACCTATGAACGCATGATGAACATTTCCGAAGACGGAAAATACTGGAGCGCCTACGACGGGACGGTGCACGACGACGACGGGACGCCGTTTTACGTCGACGACTGGATCTGGGACACGTACCGCGCCGTGCATCCGCTGCGCGTGCTGATCGAACCGGAAAAGGAGCGCGACATGTTGCGTTCGTACATCCGCATGGCACAGCAGACGCCTGAAAAGTGGCTGCCGACCTTTCCCGGCGTAGCGGGCGACGGCCATGCCATGAACTGCAACCACGCCGTTGCCATCTTTGCCGACGCATACGCCAAGGGACTGACGGATTTCGACCTCGAAGCCGCCTTCAAGGCCGGTTTTGCGGCGATTCACGAAAAGTCGCTCTTGCCGTTCACCTTTCAGCCGGCTACGGAGCTGGATCGCTTCTTCCACGAACACGGATATTATCCGGCCATTGCGGATACGGAAAAGGAAACCTGTCCGCAGGTGAATCTTTTTGAACGCCGCCAGCCGATTCCGGTGACCCTGGGATCGTCATACGATTTCTGGTGCCTGGCACAGATGGCTAAAACGCTGGGACGCGAAGACGATTACCGCTATTGCATGAAACGTTCGCTGGACTACCGCAACCTGTTCAATGCCGCAACCGGTTTTTTCCACCCCCGCAACAGTCAGGGCGAGTTTCTTCCCGGTGTGGACTACGGATGGTCGGGCGGTCAGGGCGGCCGCTACTATTACGACGAAAACAACGGATGGGTCTACCGCTGGGACGTGCAGCACAACATAGCCGATCTGGTTGCGCTGACAGGCGGGCCGGAGGCGTTTGTCAAAGGACTGGACGACATGTTCCGCACGCCGCTGAGCCGGAGCAAATATGATTTCTACTACAAGTTTCCCGACCATACGGGCAACATCGGCCAGTATTCGGCAGGCAACGAGCCGAGCACGCACATCCCGTATCTCTACAACTATGCCGGTCAGCCGTGGAAAACGCAGAAGCGGACGCGCGAAGTGATCGACGCCTACTATCGCGACGACGTGATGGGCGTTCCCGGCGACGAGGACGGCGGCGGCATGACAGCCTTTGTCGCCTTCACGCTGCTGGGCTTCTATCCGGTCACGCCCGGTCTGCCGGCCTACAACATCGGCAGTCCGGTCTTCACCCGCAGCATCATAGACCTGGGGAACGGCAAGACCTTCGAGATCGAAGCCTACAATGCGTCTTTTGACAACAAGTACATCCAGTCGGCCACGCTGAACGGCGTAACATGGGATAAACCCTGGTTCAGCCACTCCGACCTTGCCGCCGGCGGCAAGCTGACGCTCGAAATGGGGCCTGTTGCAAACGAACAGTGGGGAAGCGCACACGTGCCGCCCTCGTCCGAACAGGCGCCCTGAGCCGACGAATCCGACGGCGCTCGAAATCGTCAAATACGGGCAGGATATGTGCTTTACGCGGGC
>JAITQL010000096.1 GCA_031288935.1 Tannerella sp. | reverse complement strand
TTCCACCTGTCGGACGACGGGCGTTCGACGCTCGCGCATTCATAGGCCACAGCAGGCTCGCCGACTGTCAGCGGCGCAGGGTCGTTGGTTGTATACGGTTTGTTCGGCATAACTGAATTGTTTTATGTATGCTGCAAAAGTACGAAAAGTAATTGGGAACGGAAAAGGCCGGAGGCGAAAGGCAAACACGCCCCCGCTCTCCGGCCTTCATACTTCTTCCTGCATGTCCGCCGCTCTAACTGAATACCGTTTCCATGTCGATCACCGGCCAGGGCTTGGCATTTTTCCAGTCTCCGCGCGTGAAGTCGGGCACGTCTACGGAATTGCTCCGGTTCTCGACGGAACGTTCGCTCAATTCGGTGATGCACGACCAGGTCGCCGCATCATAGACATCCTGGTCTAAAGGCAATCCGTTGCGCAGGCAGTAGATCAGTCGCCAGTCCATGATGTAATCCATCCCGCCGTGTCCGCCGACGGCTTTCGCCTTTTCCCCGATATACTTCGACAGCGGATGCCGGTACTGTTCCATGACGGCCTCGAACTCTTCGGGCTTCAGGAACTCGTGTCCGTGCGGGTCGAGGGCGATTTTCTGTTCCGGATACTTGACGGCATACCCCTTCGTTCCGCTGATTTTGTGGATACGGTCGTAGGGACGCGGGCTGGTCGTGTCGTGCACCACCACAACGGTATGTCCGTTGACGGTACGTAACAAAGTCTGGTTCATGTCCCCCAGCTTATACGTCGCCTTGGCTTCGGGCGAGTCTTTGCCGAACGTGTTTTCGGCGTACAGCGTCAAACCGTACTGGTTGGTAGACATGGAGGTGAGGTAATCGAAGCGGTCGCCGCGATTGATCCCCATGATCTGCGCAACAGGCCCCAGTCCGTGCGTCGGATAGGGATCGCCGGTATGCTTCTTGCTGTGTTCAAGCCGCCACATCTTGTAATAGCCGTTTTCCCGGTCGTGCTTCAGGCTTCGGAGGTCGTGGATGTAAGCGCCTTCGCCGTGATAGACTTCGCCGAAAAGACCTTTGCGCGCCATGTTCAGCGTGGCGAGTTCAAAAAAGTCGTAACAGCAGTTTTCAAGCATCATGCAGTGGCGCTGCGTTTCCTCGGCCGTATCGACCAGCGCCCAGCAGTCGTCGAGCGACAGGGCGGCCGGCACTTCCACCACGGCATGTTTACCGTGCTTCATGGCGTACAGGGCGATCGGGACATGCAAATACCACGGCGTCGCATTATAGATCAGGTCTACATCGTCGCGTTCACAAACCTTCTTCCAGTCTTCCTCCGCCGTGTAAGCGACCGCTTCCGGGCGTCCGGACTTTTTCAGGCGTTCCTGACTGCTCCGAATACGGTCCGGCAGCAAGTCGCACAATGCCACAATGCGCGTGCCCTCGATCTGCGACAGCCGTTCCACGGCGCCCCCGCCGCGTCCAAGCCCGATCACGGCAATCCGTACTTCGGGAACGGGAGTGCAGCGCAGCCCCATCACCGACCTGCCTTTTCGCGCAGGCTCCCGGGCTGCCTCCGGAGAGGTCTTCTCTCCGCTCCTTCCGCCGTTACAACTTTGCACTGCACCGGCATAACTGCCGGTCGCGCCGATAACCAATCCTCCATACAAGGATTTCTTCAAAAAATCTCTACGATTCGTTTTCATCATGGATCCATATTATTTGTTTAATGACTGACCGGATACGATACAACAGGGTATCCTGTCCTTTTTTGAACGGCAAAGATACGACTTTCGGCTTATTTACACCGGAATCATCCGCCGATTTTTTTAAAAACCGCTCCGCTACAAGTCCACGACATGCGCTTTGAGTTTGGGATCCTGCATGGACTTGGGCACGGAACCCCGGATGATGTCCAGAATAACGTTCAGCAGCGTCTTGCGGACGTAGTCCTTGCTGACGACCAGACTTACCTCGCGCACGGCCGTCATATTCTTGAACGGACGCAGGTTCTCCTGTTTTTCCTCGCTCAGTCCCATGGCGTGCATCTCCGGGATGATCGTGATGCCCGGATTGTAGTCAATGACGTTGATCAGCGTGTCGATACTGCCGGATTCGTATTTGATCTTGGCGTCGCTTCCGAACGATTTCTTTTTCATCTGGCACAGACGCTCGATCTGACCGCGCAGGCAATGTTCGTTTTCCAGCAGCCAGACATCCTCGATATCCAGTTTGTCCAGATCAATTTCCTTTGCTTCATAGGCTTTGTCGTAGGGAGAAACGTAGGCATAAAACTTTTCGTAGTAAATGGGATGCTCCACCAGGCCGGGATGGTTGAGCGGGCCGGCCAGCACGCCGCCGTCCAGCGTCCCGTTCAACAGCTGGATAATCAGGTTGCCCGTCGTATTTTCCTTCAGCACCAGTTCCACGTCGCAGTAGTCGCTGTATTGCTTGTGAAGCACCACCGGCACCAGATAGGAAGCAATGGTCGGAATGATCCCCAGCTTGAACGTACCCTTCGCCATCCGCTGCTCGCTGTCGACGACCTCCTTGATCTGGTTGAAATACTTCAGCGAAACGCGCGCCTGGTCAATGACCTGCCGGCCGATGACCGTCGGTTCCACCGGATGCTTTGACCGGTCGAATATTTTGACGTTCAATTCCTCTTCCAGTTTCTGAATCATCATACTCAATGTAGGCTGCGTGATGCAGCACGATTCCGCCGCCTTTGCAAAATGCCGGAAATTATCGACGGCAACGATATATTCCAATTGTTGAATGTTCATAATCTCTTTCTTACAGACTGATTTTGTATATGCAAAGATAACTCTTATGCGGAGAACCGTACCGGTTTCGCCGAAAAAAACGGCTGAATTGTATTTTGCCGCGCCGGCATCACTGCGTGAAACAGCGGAGGCACGGAGAAATACATCCCCGTGCCTCCCGTTTATTGTCCGAACCTTGATTTGCCTGATGCGTGTGCCGAACCCCCCGCTCCCCTCTCTTGTGGAGAGGGGCCGGGGGAGAGGTCGGACGGAATGGCGGCGCGGCCATTGCCCAAACAATTGCCCGTCCATGCAAACGGCGGAAGGGCAACGCCCTGTGTCCCTGTCGGCGATTACCACCGAAGCCCTGAAAGGGCGCAAGCCCGGATTTGTATCTGCTTGCGCCCTTTCAGGGCTTGAATACTGCCGCGTCACCGTACACAGGGCGTTGCCCTGTGCTAATGCTTGTCAGGGCGTTGCCCTTCATGGCGGCTGCGATGGGGAGATTCCCATGCTTAGGGCGGGTTTTGCCATCCGGCAACAGCTATCCCG
>JAITQL010000074.1 GCA_031288935.1 Tannerella sp. | reverse complement strand
ATTTGTAGTTAGAAGTATCATATTCTTTTACTTTTAGTAACGTGAGCGCAAAAGTACACGATTTTATTATAATAGAAAGCATTTCGTGCAAAAAAAAATCGGATTGATGTGTTTTCGCGTTCAAAATGTGCGGAAAAGGTTTCGATTTGCAGGCAAACAGATAAGAAACGGGATTTTTCAGAAACAAGCCGGCCGCATTCCTGTTATTCTGCCTTCATAACATGTGCATCAACCTTGAAACCCTTGACTCCTGACAGAAAAAGCCGTCCGGTACACGTTACCGGACGGCTTTATTCATAGAGCGGGAGTTCCTTTTCCCTTTATTCGGAGGCGCTCAGGTATTCGCCGTAGGCCTGTTCCACGGACATCCACTCGCTGTAGACCGAGACCTGGCCGATTTCGATGACGCCGTCTTCGTTGTCATCGTCCTGACTGAGCAGGAACGCCTCCAAGAGGTTAAAGCGCGTATTGTCCGTTTGCGTGTCGTGATACTGTATCCCGTTCACGTAACTGTTCATGCGTTCCGTTCCCTTGCGCGAGATGATCAGCCGGTACCACTTGTTGGGCACCAGTCCCGGGCCAAGATAGGTGAGGCTGCCCACGCCGATGTTGCCGCCGTCGTCCCTGACAAAGAAATCCCCGTCGTTGCGGGCGGTCACGTCCAGTTCGGTTTGCAGGATCGTACGCCATCCGTTCAAGTCCGGCATCCTGAAGACGACCAGGATCGAATACTCGTCCAGATAGTTTTTGCCTCCTGTAAAAGGTATGCCGTGCGCCACCTTCAGGTAATTCGCGCCTCCCACAGCGATGCGGACGGCGCTGCTGGTCGCCTTGACGTCGCCGAAAAGTTCCAGCTTGCCGTTTCCGACGGCAGCCTTCGTCAAGTCCTCCGGGTCGTCGAAGAGCCAGGACGCCTGCACCGGTGGCGGCGGCGAACTGGGTGGCGGCGGCGGCACGTTGACCGTTACACTGACGGATTTGCTGACCGTACCGGCGCTCACGGTAAGCGTGGTCGTCCCTCCGCTGGCGGCGTTCACTGTACCCCACCGGTCTACCGTGGCGATGGCCGGGTTCTGCGACACCCACTCCAGCTTTGTTATGTCGGCATTCGCCGGCAAGGGCCAGTAAGTGATGGTTTGTGACGCGCCCAGCTCCAGCGTCAGCGACGTTCCCTCGACGTAAATGTCCGTCACGGCGAGATCCCTGTCATAGCTGTCCGGCGACGGCGCGTCCTCGCACCCCGTCAGCATGCCGGCAAGCAGAATCATACCTATCCATTTCTCCATACATATTGCTTTCATCTGATTATTTCTTTTTGTATTAAACATTCCTGTTACTTTCCCCGTTTACCAGCCGAATACCTGTTCCAGTGCAGGATTCATAACCTGCTGCGTGACCGGAATCGGACGGTAATAGAACTTCGGATTTTCCCAGCGACGCGGCATCTCCCTGTCCGTCGTAAACATCATGAACCCGCTTGTCCCTTCCGACAGATAGAACTCGCCTTCTTCGGACAGGTAATACTTGGTAATCGCCGCCTGCTGGTCGGCCGGCAGGTCGGAGATCGGCCCCAGATCGCCGGGACTGGCCAGAATCGCCAGGTCGGGATTGTTGTCGCCGTTGAGGTCGTACGCCCCCAGTCCGGGGATATACATGCCCTGCGGAGCCTGTGCAATCAGTTCGCCGACGCACCAGCGGTTGATGTCCTGCAGGCGTTGGCCTTCCAGCGCCAGCTCCACCCGGCGTTCGCGGCGAATTTCCAGAATCACGCCCCGGTTGCCGCCGCTCACGTTCGGATACTGTGCCGCCAGCACCGGGTCTGCATTCGCATTGGCGGCGTCCAGATTCAGTTCCGGCATGTTCACCCGCGAACGGAGCAGGTTGATGCTCCTGTTCAGATCCTCCTGCGTCAGCGTGCCCAGTTCGGCCTTTGCCTCCGCATGGCTGAGCAATACCTCGGCGTAGCGGTAGAGCGGCAAGTCCGTCCAGCACATCCGCCACGTGTTGCTGCCCAGCGAAGCGGCGTCGCGCGGATAATACTTGACCGGCTCGTAGCCGCCGTGCTTGATCACAACCACGTAGGGATTGTTGTCAATGACTTTCTTGAAGCCCGGCGTGGCGAATGTTTCGTAGATACGCGGGTCGCGGTTGACAAATACATCCTTGAACGCTTTCCGGCTGTAATCCGGCTGTTCGGTGAAACGCTCGCCGTTGGCCATCAGGAACGTTTCCATCAGACTGCGGCTTAATGCGTAGTCGCCGTACAGGTTGTGGAAGGAGCTGTTGCCGTCGCCTTTCCCCAGTTCGTACTGCGCCATGAGGATGATTTCGGGATTGGCGCTCAAGTCGGCGCTGGTGAACAGGGCGGTGAAGCCTGCCCGTCCGCTGCCCGAAATGCTGAACTGTCCGCTGCTCATGACCTGCTCGGCCGCCGTGACCGCCCGTTCGAGGAACGCATTGGCCGAAGCCGCCAGATTCAACTCCGCATGATACTTCCGGTACGTGCCTTCGTACAGGCAGAAGCGCGTCAGCAGGGTCAGCGCCGCAAAGCGGTTGATGGCCGTCCGGTTGCCGATGTCTTCCTTGATATAGGCCGAAGCATATTCCAGGTCGGCCTTGATGGAATCGGCTACCAGCGCGCGGGGATCCGAGGGCTTGTAGACGTCGGGGTCGGTCGTCTCCAGCGGTTTGTTGTACCAGGGGACATTCGAGTACCGGGTGATCTTGTCGATGTAGTACATCGCCCGGAAGTACCGCGCCGTGCCGATCCAGTGACGGATGTCGTCTTCATTGCCCGTAGCCCGGACGGAATTTACCAGCATGAAATTGATGCTGCGCAGGCGTGCCCAGTCGCCCTTGTCCCATCCCGTGGCCACTTCCTTCGAGAAGTTGCCCTTCAGCATGGCGTATTCGGAAGACCCCATGTCGTTGAGATGGGCTACATTGTCCGAAAACGGTTCGTTGTCGTACGTATTGCGCGGATACAACACCGATTCGTTGTAGAATCCGTTTACGTAGGTCTCCAGGTCTTTCGGCGTCTTGAAGAATCCTTCCGCGGTGATGTCCGTCTCCGGAAACTTCTCCAGGAAATCGTCGTTGCAGGCCGTCCATCCGGCCAGCGCGCCTGTCAAACAGAATATGTATATATACTTTTTCATTTTACGTCCATTTTATTTGTTAGAAATTCAGGTTAAGACCGAAGGAATACACGCGCTGCATCGGATACACGCCGGCGCCGTTGACATTCTCCTGCGTGTTGGTCAGCAGTTCCGGGTCGATGCCGCCCACGTCCAGATGATGGAAGGTAAGCACGTTCTCGGCGCTGAAGTAGAAGCGCAGGTTGGCAACGTGCCACCGGTTCGTCAGCGAAGCGGGCAGCGTGTAACCGACCGTCAGGTTCTTGAGCCGCAGATAGGAGGCGTCCTGCAGGTATCCCGTCTGGGGCAGAGCCAGCTCCTTGTTCTCGGCAATGTAGGGCTTGAGGCGCGGCCAGCGGGCATCGGGATTCTCCGGCGTCCAGTGATCGCGGTTCGCCGCAATCGGCGTCGACCACGGATTGCCGTAAACGCCCCAGAAATCATGGTGATTGTGTCCCGGATACCAGTCGCGCTTGCCGACGCCCTGGAAGAACGCCCGCAGGTCGAACCCTTTCCACGAGCCGTTCAGCTCGAAGCTGTAGGGCAGGCGGATCTGGTCGTTGCCGATGATCTTGCGGTCGCCCGGATCGTCGACCGTCGACTTGCCGTAGGTGATCTTTCCGTCGCCGTTCAGGTCTTTAAACTTGATGTCGCCTTCGTAACTGACCCCCGTGCTGCGGTTGTCTTCTTCCGACACGTCATACTGGTCGATCTTGGC
>JAITQL010000068.1 GCA_031288935.1 Tannerella sp. | reverse complement strand
AAACGCCTGCACCTTTTGTTTAAACCGTTTTTTCTACCGGAAAAACGATTGAAACTTTTGTTTTAACCGTATTTTCAACCGGAAAAACGATTAAAACTTTTGTTCCAACCGTTTTTTTGACCGGAAACACGTTTAAAACTTTTGTTGCAGGCGTTTTTCTGACCGGAAACACGTTTGGAACTTTTGTTGCGGACGTGCTTCAAATAAAAAACACGTCCGCCACATGTGTGGCGGACGTGTTTTTGTGCTTCGCGGCGGCGATGTCCGGCGTGGCGGACAGGGAATGCCGTGCGTTTGCGTCTTGAACGTTTGTTTATTTCGTGCGCTCTACCAGATAGTCGGCCAGGTGCAGCAGTCCGGTACGGGCGTCGGAGGAGGGGAGGGTGCGGATGAGCGTGGCGGCCTGCTCCTTGCAGGTGTTCATGCGCATCTCGGCGTATGCAATGCCGCCGCGCTCGCGGGCGAAGTCGATCAGGGTGGCGATCTGCGCGGGGTCGAGCTTTTTTTCGCGCAGCATGTCCAGGTAAGGCGCCTTTTCGGACGGCGAGGCGGCGGAAAGGGCGTGCAGCAGGGGGAGGGTGACTTTGCCTTCGCGCAGGTCGTTGCCGTTGGGCTTGCCGGTCTGCGGATCGTCGAAGTAGTCGAAAATGTCGTCCCTGATCTGGAAGGCGTAGCCGAGCAGCGTTCCGATGGCGTGGCAGCGCTGTTGCAGTTCGAGGGGCGCGCCGGCGGTGACGGCGCCGATTTCGGTGCAGGAGGCGAGGAGGGTGGCCGTTTTTTTCTTCAGGACGAGGAAGTAGTCTTTTTCGGCAAGCAGGAGCCGGTCGGCGTTTTCGATTTGCTTGATTTCGCCTTGCGACATTTCGCGGCAGAGGGTGGCCACGATGTGTACGACGGGCATGCAATCGAGCGCGGCGGCGCGGATCATGACGTCGGCAAGGATGAAATCGCCCACGAGGACGGCGATGCGGTTGTCGAAGATTGCGTTTACGGAGCGGACGCCGCGGCGGAGCTTTGTGTCGTCTATCACGTCGTCGTGGAGGAGCGAGGCGGTGTGGAGCAGTTCGATCAGTACGGCGGCGGGGACGGTGTTGTCGCCGACGCGCCCGCAGGCACGGGCGGCGAGCAGCAGCAGCAGGGGGCGGATGTGCTTGCCGCTGTTGCGGCGGATCGCTTCGACGGCGATGCGGACGGTTTTTACTTCGCTTTGCAGCGACAGGGCGAAGGCAGCGCGAAACTGTTCGTAGGCTTCCGATACGGGATGCTCGATGAGGGTTCTGTTGTTCATACTTTTGTTTTACAGGGTGCAAAAATAGGAAAAAGCGGCGAGTAATACAGATTTTTCGTACTTTTACACGCAAATCGTTTTTAATAATTCACTGAAAGGGATGCTTATGAAATTGCTTTTGATAGATGCTTATGCTCTGATATACCGTTCCTATTATGCGTTTATACGCAATCCGCGGATCAATTCGAAGGGAATGAACACGTCGGCGGTTTTCGGGTTCGTCAACACGCTGGAGGATGTGCTGCGCCGCCTTGCGCCGACGCACGCGGCGGTGGGGTTCGACCCTCCGGGGCCTACGTTCCGCCACGAGGCCTTCGGGGCTTACAAGTCGCAGCGCCAGGAGACGCCGGAGGATATTCGCCTTTCCACGCCTTACATCCGGCGGATCGTCCGCGCGTACGGGATGCCGGTGCTGGAGGTGATGCGGTACGAGGCGGACGACGTCATCGGAACGGTGGCCGGGCAGGCGGCCGCCGGGGGGTTCGAGGTGTACATGATGACGCCGGACAAGGACTACGGGCAGCTTGTGTCGGAACGTGTCTTCCAGTACCGTCCCCGTTTCGGGGGGGACTATGAAACGATGGGCGTGACGGAGGTGAAGGCGAAGTACGGACTGGCGGAGGCGGGGCAGATGACCGACCTGCTGGGGCTGATGGGAGATGCGTCGGACAATATTCCGGGCTGTCCGGGGGTGGGGGAAAAGACGGCAGGGAAGCTGCTGGCGCAATTCGGGACGGTCGAGAACATGCTGGCGCAGACGGCGCGGATCAGGGGCGGTCTGCGCGTGAAGGTGGAGGAAAACGCGGAGCAGATCCGCTTTTCAAAGTTTCTGGCAACGATTGTGACGGACGTGCCCGTCCAATTCGATGCCGGCGCATGCCTGCTGCGGGAGCCGGACAGGGCGCAGCTGACGGAGCTGTACAGGGAACTGGAGTTCAAGGGCTTTTTGCAGAAACTGGAAGGGAAGGAAGTGCGGAAGGCGCCGGTGCAGCTGTCCATGTTCGGCGATCCGGCCGACGCGCCGGCGGCGGCAACCGTCGAGGCGGCGGGCGGCGGGGAGGGCAGCCCGATGCACATCGGCAACACGCCTCACGTGTATCACCTGACCGACACGGCGGCGAAGCGGGCGGAGCTGGGGCGGCGGCTGGCGGCCTGCCGGTCGTTCGCTTTCGATACGGAGACGGACAGCCTCGACCCGTTCACGGGGCATCTGGTGGGCATTTCCTTCGCCGTGGAGGAAGGGGAAGCGTGGTACGTGCCCCTGCCCGAGGCGGAGGAGGAGGTGCGGCAAGCGCTGGAGCCGTTCGCGGCGCCGCTGCAGGACGGAAGGATCATGAAAACGGGGCAGAACATCAAGTTCGACCTGCTCTTTCTGCGTCAATACGGGATACGGGTGGCCGGAAGGCTGTTCGATACCATGATCGCCCACTATCTGCTCAACCCGGAGCTGCGGCATGGCATGGACTACCTGTCGGAGACGTACCTGAACTATCGTCCCGTAGCGCTCGACACGCTGCTGGGCGCCAAGGGGAAGAACCGTCTTTCGATGCGCGCCGCGGCGGTGAGCCGGGTGTGTGAATATGCAGCGGAAGACGCGGACGTGACGCTGCGCCTGCGTAACTTCTTCGGGCCGAAGCTGGCGGCGGCCGGCCTGGAGCCGCTCTTTTTCGACATCGAGATGCCGCTGGTCGACGTGCTGGCCGACATGGAAGAGACGGGCGTAAAGGTAGACCGCGGGGCGCTTGGGCAAATCGCTTCCGGGCTTGCGCAGACCGCCGCCGCGCTGGAAAAGGAACTGTACGGGCTGGCGGGACAGCCATTCAACATCAACTCGGCCAGACAGGTGGGCGCCATCCTCTTCGAGCGGCTGCACATCGAGGCGGACGGCAGGAAAACGAAGACCGGCAACTACAGTACGGGCGAAGACGTGCTGGAGAAGCTCCGCAACAAGCATCCCATCGTCGGCAAGCTGCTGGATTACCGCGGCGTCAGGAAGCTGCTAAGTACATACGCCGACGCGCTGCCGGAACTGATCAGTCCGCGAACGGGAAAGATACACACGTCCTTCAACCAGACGGTGACTGTTACCGGCCGGCTCAGCTCTACCAACCCCAACCTGCAGAACATTCCCGTTCGCAACGCCGTCGGGCGGGAAATACGGAAGGCGTTTATCGCGGACAACGCGGATTGCGTCTTCTTCTCCGCCGACTACTCGCAGATCGAGCTGCGCATCATGGCGCACCTGAGTAACGACGCACACATGATCGCGGCTTTCCGCAGCGGCGCCGACGTGCATTCGGCCACGGCCGCCAAAATCTACCGCGTGGCGCCGGAAAACGTGACTCCCGAGATGCGGCGCAAGGCCAAGACGGCCAACTTCGGCATCATCTACGGCATTTCCACCTACGGGCTGGCCGAACGGCTGAACATCCCCCGCGGCGAGGCGCGCGAACTGATCAAGGGCTATTTCGCCACCTATCCCGCGGTGAAGGAATACATGGAACGCAGCATCGAGGTAGCCCGCGAGAAGGGTTACGTCGAGACGCTCTTCAAGCGGAAGCGCTTTCTGGCCGACATCTGTTCCAACAACGCCGTTGTTCGCGGCTATGCCGAGCGCAACGCCATCAACGCGCCCATACAGGGCAGCGCGGCGGACATCATCAAGGTGGCGATGGTGAGGATCGCCCGGCGTTTCAGGGAGGAGGGGCTGCGAAGCAAGATGATCCTGCAGGTGCACGACGAATTGAACTTCAACGTCTGGAAGGACGAGCTGGAAACGGTGGAAGGGATCGTCATCGCTGAAATGGAAGGCGCCGTCGAACTGCAAGTGCCGCTGATCGCCGAACACGGCGCCGGCCGGAACTGGATGGAAGCGCATTAATCCAACATTCAAGGATTCAAAAATTCAAGGATTCAAAGATTCACGGTGCTTGCAGATACAATGGATGCATGCGCAGGTTCCGAATCCTTGAATCTTTGAATTATTGAATTATTGAATCCCTGAATCCTTGAATTTTCTTATCTTATGGAGTAGAAGAGGTCGCTGTTGACGTGTATGTTTGCGAAGGCGCGGTGGGCTACCGTCATTACAACGGCATCGAAAGGGCTGTCCGGCATCTCGCGGCAGACGTCCACTCCATATTCGCGCTTCACCTCGTCCGCATCCGCCCACGGGTCGCAGACCGTCACGCAGGCGCCGTACTCCTTCAGCGCCGCCACTACGTCCGCCGCCTTGCTGTTCCGTATATCCGTACAGTCCTCCTTGAAGGTAATGCCCAGCACCAGGATCGCCGCGTCCGTCACCCGTATGCCCCGCTTCACCATGAGCTTGACCACCTCTCCCGCCACGTATTCGCTCATGCTGTCGTTCATCCGGCGTCCGGCCAGGATGATTTCGGGATGATAGCCGTACTCCTGCGCCTTTTGCGCCAGATAGTACGGGTCTACGCCGATGCAGTGCCCCCCTACCAGTCCGGGTTTGAACGGCAGGAAGTTCCATTTCGTCCCCGCAGCCTCCAGCACGGCATTGGTATCAATGCCCATCCGGTCGAAAATCTTTTTCAGTTCGTTGACGAAGGCGATATTGATGTCGCGCTGTGTATTTTCGATCACCTTGGCGGCTTCGGCCACGCGGATGGAAGGCGCCCGGTGCGTGCCGCCCCTGACGACGGAGGCGTACAGCCGTTCGACAAGCAGCGCTGCTTCCGGCGTGGAGCCGGACACGACCTTCCGCACCTTTTCCACCGTATGTTCCCTGTCTCCCGGATTGATCCGTTCGGGCGAGTAGCCGGCCAGGAAATCGACATTGAGTGTCAGTCCCGAAGTCTGTTCGATCACCGGGATGCAGTCTTCTTCCGTAGCGCCGGGATAGACGGTCGATTCGTACACAACAAGGTCTCCCTTACGGATGACCGTGCCCGCCATGCGACTGGCGGCAAGCAGCGCCGTCAGGTCGGGGCGGTTGTTCCGGTCTACGGGCGTAGGCACCGTGATGATGTAGCAGTTGCACGTCCGGATATCTTCCGGATCGGCGGAGCAGAACAGACCCGCATTGGCATCCGGTTTGTTTTTCAGGACGGATTGCAGCAGCGCCTCCTCCATTTCCAGCGTATGATCTTTTCCGGCCAGAAGTTCGTTGACCCGTTTGGGATTCGTGTCGAAACCCACAACGGGATAGCGGGTAGCAAACAGCCTGGCCAGCGGCAGTCCCACATATCCAAGCCCGATAACGGCAATATTGAAGTGATCCATATGTATGCAATAAAAACTTGAAAAGCGGCGTAAAGATAAGAACTTTTTCGTACGTCGGGAGAACGGTACAAGGAATCAAAGCTTCAAAGATTCAAGGCTCCCTGCAGATTCAACGGATCCGGGCGCGGATTTCAAGGACGCTTCATCGGTGGAATCCGTGTTGAACCCGGCAAGAATCTGCGAAAAACGACTCTTTGAAGCCTTGAATCTTTGAATCCTTGAATTATCTTAATTCCTGTTGCTTTCCGATTCGGGTTTTCCTTGGAGAATCCGTTCAAAAAGTGTCCAGTTTTTGGACAGCAGTGTCAAAAAATTGGACACTTTGAAAAAAGCCGTTTTTCGCATCTTGCTGAAAAAGGATGTATTGTATTTTTGGCATGTTATTTGCTACAATATGGGTATCGTATCGTTAGTAATTACATTATAAGACAGTAGAGTTATGATTAAGATTGAAAATTTAAGCAAGACCTTCCGTACGGAAGATGTGGAAACGGTCGCGTTGAATAACGTGACAATGGAAGTGAAGAATGGCGAATTTGTAGCCGTTATGGGGCCGTCGGGATGCGGCAAGTCGACCATGCTCAATATTCTTGGGCTGCTGGATAATCCGACGGAGGGCAACTATTACCTGGGTGACCTGGAAGTAGGACACCTGAAGGAGAAGGGACGCACTCAGGTGCGCAAGGGAAACATCGGGTTCGTGTTTCAGAGCTTTAACCTGATCGACGAACTGAACGTGTTCGAGAACGTGGAACTGCCGCTGACGTACCTGAAGGTCAAACCGGCCGAACGCAAACAGCGGGTCATGGACATCCTCAAGCGGATGGACATCAGTCACCGGGCAAAGCATTTCCCGCAGCAGCTCTCCGGCGGACAGCAGCAGCGCGTCGCCATTGCCCGCGCCGTCGTGTCGAACCCCAAACTGATCCTCGCCGACGAGCCGACCGGAAACCTGGACAGCAAGAACGGACTCGAAGTCATCCAGCTTCTCTCCGAACTCAATGCCGAAGGAACGACCATCATCATGGTTACACACTCGCAGCACGACGCTTCGTTTGCACAACGCACCATCAGCCTCTTCGACGGTATGCTCGTCGCCTCCGTCAGAGAATTTATTTAAGGAGTGAATAACAGATAACGAACAGTGAACACTCTTTTACCCCGGGGCGCGCCGTGTTTTCCCCGTGCAATTCCTTACACCCGGAAGCACGGCCGCCACAGAGTGAATCCTTGAACGTTGAATTTTTAAACCGTATTTTGTATGAAAACAATAGCAAGAAACTTTTTGAGCGTGCTGCGCCGCTATAAATTAGCCACGGCATTGAATGTACTGGGGCTGTCGGTAGCGTTCGCGGCCTTTCTGGTGATCATGATGCAGGTCGATTATGACCGGAACTTCGACCGCTGCCACCCGGACGCGGACCGGATTTTCCGCGTGGAAATGATTGCATCGGAAGACAGCTGGCAGGCCGTCATCAACCGTCCGTTTACCGATGCGCTTGTTCAATCCTCGCCACATATTCTGGCAGGAACCATTCTCCGGGATAACCGGGGCTTCTTTTTCTCGGTCGAATCGGATGGCGAACAGCATTACTATCGGGAACCTTCCCTTATCGTAACACCCTCCTATACCGACGTGTTTACTTTCGACATGGTGGAAGGGAGCGACCGCGCGCTGGCCGACCCCGAAAAGGCGCTGATCCCGCTCAGTCTGGCGCGGAAGCTCTTCGGCAGTGAAACGGCCACCGGCAAGCTGCTGAGCGGGAGAGGGGGCAGTTGTACCGTCGGCGGCGTGTACCGGGACTTTCCGCGCAATTCCTCCGTCACGAACGTTGTCTATCTGCCGATGGATGCCAAAGAAAACCGGGACAACTGGGGTGGCTGGAGCTACATGTTCTTTGTCCGTCTGGATGCGCCGGAACATGCGGAAGGCCTGTTCGACAATTTCAGGAAAAACTTCGGCGCTTCGGCGCAGGGAGAGCACTTTTCACCGGACAAGACGGGCAAGGCCTGCCGCTTTACCGCGCTGCCCGACATGCACTATACGACGGATGTGACGTACGACGGCACGCCCAAGTCCAGCCGTCAGACGCTGTTGATTCTGCTGGCCATCGCCTTCGTAATCGTCTTGATTGCCGGGATCAACTACACGAACTTCAGCGCCGCACTCGCCCCGAAACGCATCCGCAGCATCAATACGCAGAAGATACTGGGCGGCTCGACGGCCGTGATCCGCACGGCGCTGGCGCTCGAGGGCGTTGCCATCAGCCTGCTGGCCTTCCTGCTGGCGACGACGCTGATTCATCTGGCGGAACGGACGGCGTTTGTTTCGCTCACGGATGCCGACATCTCCCTGACGCTGCATCCCGCGGCGCTGGCCGGAACAGCGGCGCTGGCCGTCCTGACGGGACTGCTGGCGGGACTGTATCCCGCGTTTTACGTTACGTCGTTTCAGCCCGCCATCGTGCTCAAGGGCAGCTTCGGCCTCTCGCCCGGAGGCCGGCGGCTGCGCAGCGCACTCGTCGGCGTGCAGTTCGCAGCCTCCTTCGCCCTGATCATCGGCGCCTCCTTCATGTCTCTGCAAAACCGTTACATGCAGCACACGCCGCTGGGATACGACAGGGACGAACTGATCGTCACCAACCTGTCGGATCGCATACGCGACAGCCGCGACGCCTTTACCGACGGCATCAGGAGCTTCGCCGGCATCGACGGGGCCACGTATGCCGAATCGCTTCTTTCGGGAAACGACCAGTACATGGGCTGGGGACGGAAGTATCGCGACCGGAAGATCACCTTCCAGTGTCTGCCCGTTGACCCGTCGTTTCTGCGCGTGACGGGCGTGCAGATCACCGGAGGGCGCGACTTTCGCGAAGAGGACGCCCATACGCGCCGCGGCGTCTACATATTCAACGGGAAAGCCCGCGCCGAATACGGCCTTGCCTTGAACGAACGGGTAGACAGCGCCGAGATCGTCGGTTTCATGTCCGACATCAAGTTTGCCTCCTTCCGCAGGGAAGTGGAACCGATGGCCTTCTACGTCTGGGGCACCGAGAACTGGGGCTCCCGCCCCAACTTTGCCTACATCAAGGTAAAGGCGGGCGCCGACTTGCGCGCGGCGATGGCGCACGTGCGCTCCACGCTGGCGACTTTCGACGGAGAATATCCTTTCGATGTCCGCTTCTTCGACGGGGTGCTCAACCATACCTACGAAAGCGAACAGCGGCTCGGCAGTCTGATCACGCTTTTCAGTATGATCGCCATCCTGATCTCGATTGTGGGCGTGTTCGGACTGGTCGTCTTCGACAGCGAGTACCGGCGCAAAGAGATTGGCATCCGCCGCGTGTTCGGCTCAACGACGGGCGAGATACTCGTGATGTTCAACAAGGGTTACGTCCGCATCCTGGCCATCTGCTTTGCGCTGGCCGCGCCGGTGGCCTGGTACGCCGTGACGCGCTGGCTGGAAAACTTCGCCTACCGCACGCCGATGTGCTGGTGGGTGTATGCAATCGCCTTTGCGGTCGTGTTTATCCTGACCGTCGGAACGGTCACGTTCCAGAACTGGCGCGCGGCGAACATGAATCCCGTGGAAAGCATAAAAGCGAATTGAGAATGGAGAACAGTGATTAGTGATTTTCCTCTGTGTTTTCTCTGTGTCTCGGACTACACGGAGAAACACAGGGGATAATTCAATATTGCGAAATCATCGGATTAAATCCAAAAGCACCAAATTTATGTCTTTGACCGTTTTGAAATCAGTATCGGCAGTAACCAGCGGCCATCCAAAATATATGGAGGTTGCTGCAATAACTGCGTCCGGAAGTTTTATGGAATATACCTGTTTCAAAGCAATCGCGATGTTCTTAATCTCATCCGTCAGACTTATAACCGTGCAGTCATCCAACAAACTCCGAATTTCCGATATTTCGTGTGGCAGGATACCCTTTTTCCCTAACAGCTCAATTTCGGAAATAACGGATATGGCAATGGAACAATGTGTAATGCCCGATACGACGGGATGTCCCTCCAGAGCATATATCAAGACATTCGTGTCGGCGAGGAAATCAACTCCATTCATTGCGAACTGTTTTTTGATATGCCATTCCGTCTATGCCGCGTTTGAGTTTGCCGTAGTGTTTGGCAATCGTTTTTTTGGGACTTTTTTTCAGCTTGCCGAGAATCTCGTCAATATTCTCGGACGTAATTTCTTTTACTTCAATAATCATCCTGTTTTTTCAGGCAAAGATATACATTATAATCAGATATAGCAGTTACTTTTTTAAATTGTCAACGAGATGAAAACAATAGCAAGAAACTTTTTGAGTGTGCTGCGCCGCTATAAATTAGCCACGGCATTGAATGTATTGGGGCTGTCGGTAGCGTTCACAGCCTTTATGGTGATCATGATGCAGGTCGATTATGACCGCGGCTTCGACTGTTTCCATAGGGATGCGGATCGGATTTTCCGCGTGGAGACGTCGTTCCGGGGGTCGGCGCAGGTCAATCTTTCGCGCCCGCTGTCGGAGGCGTTGCTTCAGTCGTCGCCCCATATCGTG
>JAITQL010000032.1 GCA_031288935.1 Tannerella sp. | reverse complement strand
TTCATTCGTATTGCGTGGAAACAAGGGACATAAAAACGCTGACACCTCCGGTCGACGCGGAGAGCTACATTCCGCGCATCGTATTTACCGCGCAGCCGGATCAGCTGGCCGTGATGACGCTGAACCGCAATCAGAATATTTTCAGCATGTATCATGCCAATCCGAAGAGCGGCGTGTTCCGTCTGATCCTGAAAGAGGAAAACAAATGTTACGTCGATCCGGACTGGCTGAACCGGATGCTGTTTACGAAAGACGGATTTCTATACGTGAGCGAGAAAGACGGATACGCACATGTTTACCAGTATTCCGCAACGGGCGTGGAACAGCGTCAGGTGACCAAAGGGAACTGGGATGTCACCGCTTTGCTGGGCATGGACGAGGCTACCCGTACGGTTTATTACGAATCGGCAGAGGAAAGTCCCTTGCGCCGTTCGGTCTACAAGGTGGATGCGAAGGGAGTGAAAACACGCCTTTCCGCGCAGGAAGGAACGAATCATGCCGCGTTCAGCAACAATTTTGCGTACTACGTGAATCACTATTCCAGCGCGCATACGCCTGCGACCGTCACCGTGAACGAGACGAAAACGGGGAAGGCGCTGCGCGTCCTGCAGGATAATGCCGGCTTGAAGGAGCGGCTGAGCGCACATGCGTATACGCCGAAGGAGTTTATCCGGATTCAGACGGCGTCCGGCTACGAGTTGAATGCGTGGATCGTGAAACCGGCGAATTTCAGCGAGTCGAAAAAATATCCGGCAGTGATGTTCCAGTACAGCGGGCCTAATTCCCAGTCGGTACTGGATCAGTATGATTTCGGATGGGAGCAGTACCTGGCGTCGAACGGGTTTGTCTGCATCTGCGTAGACGGGCGCGGCACGGGCGGGCGCGGAGAGGAATTCCGCAAGTGTACCTACCTGCGGCTGGGCGAGCTTGAGTCGCAAGACCAGGCGGAGGCTGCCCGTGAACTGGCGAAACTGCCTTACGTCGACGGGACGCGGATGGCCATCTGGGGATGGAGCTTTGGCGGTTACAATACACTGATGGCGCTGAGTACGGGCGGCGGCGTGTTCAAGGCCGGGATTGCGGTGGCGCCGCCCGCGGACTGGCGGTATTACGACACGGTATATACGGAACGTTTCATGCGCACGCCGCGCGAAAATGCGAAAGGCTATGACGCCACGTCGCCGATTCGCCTGGCGGGGCGCTTGCAGGGAAAGCTTTTGCTGATTCACGGCACGGCCGACGACAATGTCCATTTCAAGCAGACACTGGACTATGCCGAAGCGCTGGTACAGGCCGGAAAGCAGTTTGACATGCAGGTGTACCGCGACCGGAATCACGGCATATCCGGCGGAAATACGCGGTTGCACCTGTATACGCGGATGACGGATTTCCTGTTTGAAAATCTGTAACCCCGGCAATTGATGGAAACAGGATACGTTCGCAAGCCGGAATGGCTGAAAACACGCCTGCGCGGGAACGAACAGTTCCGCCGGACGAAACGGATCGTCGAATCGCACGGCCTGCATACGATCTGCACAAGCGGCAAATGTCCGAATCGGAGCGAGTGCTGGAGTTGCGGTACGGCAACGTTTCTGATCGGCGGAGAAGTCTGTACCCGTTCCTGTCGCTTTTGCCATACGCCGACGGGCAGGCCCGGGCCGTTAGACCCGGCCGAGCCGGCGCATGTGGCGGAAAGTATCCGCCTGATGGGATTGAAACACGCCGTCATCACTTCGGTAGACCGGGACGACCTGCCGGACTTGGGCGCACGGCACTGGGTGGAGACGATCCGCTGCATCCGGACGCTCAATCCGCAGACGACGCTGGAAGTCCTGATTCCCGACTTTCAGGGACGGATGGAGCGGGTGGATGAAGTGATTGCGGCCGCTCCGGAAATCATTTCGCATAATCTGGAAACGGTGAGACGGCTGACACCGCAGATTCGCAGCGCCGCCCGTTACGAAACAAGTCTGGCCGTGCTGTCGCGCGTGGCCTCGCGCGGCGTACACGCCAAAACAGGCATCATGGCGGGACTGGGAGAAACGGCGGACGAAGTGGAAGCGTTGATGGACGACGCGCTCCACGCCGGCGTTTCCATCCTCACGATCGGCCAGTACCTGCAACCTTCGCGGAAAAACATTCCGGTAGCGGAATACGTCTCGCCACAGCAGTTCGAGCGCTACCGCCGGCTGGCGCTCTCGAAGGGCTTCCGGCAGGTGGAAAGCGCGCCGCCGGTACGTTCGTCTTACCGTGCCGGCATGGTGGATATGACGCAGCACACGTAAAAAAACAGCCCTTGTATGGAAAGCAGAAATCAAAAACAGGGATTGACCAGTCAGTCGGCGGGTTTGCTGCCCTTGCTGCTGTTGATGTTGCTGAGCGGTTTTTACCCTCAGCGGCTCTCGTTTGTCGTTACCGTTCTTATTTGTGCCATGAACATGACCCTGTATTATCATCTGTCAAAACACAAGGTCTATCTGTTCATGCTGCTGCCGGCAACGGCGACGCTTGTACTCTACTCCGTTTTCTTTTATTCCGGCCTGGAGCCGGTACTGCATCACTACACCCCCCTGATTGCGGAATGGCTGCTGGTGGCGGTACTGTCGGTGCTGAGCACCTTCCGGCGGGGCATTGTCAGGCGTGTACGCAAATTCGGCCATCCGGTGACGAAATACGCCCAGTTCCGCGCGGCCGTGGCGGAATACTTCTACATGGCGCAGCTTGTACAGAATCTGTATACGCTGCATTTTTTCGTTCTTCTGTTCTACATCATCTTTTTTGAGGACAACCGGAACATATGGATCGACCGCTTTCTGTACCACCAGGCGCCGTTCGTCGTCGGCCTGCTGGTCATGATCTACGAACAGGTACGCTTGCACATGGTCAAGCAGCGCCTGCAACAGGAAAAGTGGCTGCCGGTGCTGAACAGCGAAGGGAAAGTGATCGGACGCATCGCCTATTCGGTGAGCATCAACTCCAGCGCGAAATACTGTCATCCGGTGGTGCGCGTAGCGGTGGTCTACCGGGACATGCTCTACCTGACGGCGCGCGCCGCCGATTCGCCCGTTTCGCCCGGCGCGCTGGACTATCCCTTTCTGGGGTACGTGCTGTTCAAACGCACGCTGGAACAGACCATCAAGGAACTGGCAGGCCGGATCATGCCGTGGAACCTGTTGAATCTGCGTTTCCTGATTCGCTACCTCTTTCAGGACGAGAAGGTATCCAGTCTGGTATCGCTCTATGTGACGACGTTGAATACAGAGGAAGAATTTGTAAAGTACATCAAGTCCTCGAGCGGAAAACTGTGGACAAGGAAGCAGATCGAAGAAAATCTGGGGAAGGGCGTGTTCAGCAATTACTTTGAAAAGGAATATCCCTATTTGCAGAATACCGTCCTGCTGGCGGAAGAACGGAAGGGCAACGCCCTGTGAAACCAGGGATTCAAAGATTCAATGCACCGTTCCCCGGCAGGAGACTGTTGGATTCAAGATTCAAAATTCAAGATTCAAGAGTCATGTGTCACGTCCTAAAAAAAGTTGACAGGTTATGATTCTATTTTTATTATTCAACCCGTTGGCGGAATTAACATAGAGCATGTTTGACTCTCCCAAGAGGTCTGTTGTTCATTTTGTTCAGATATTGTAACGCAGTGATAGCGGATATTTTAGCCAATACGCGAGTGA
>JAITQL010000205.1 GCA_031288935.1 Tannerella sp. | reverse complement strand
GGGATACTTGTATTCCTTGATGTAGATATTCTCCGTGCCGGTAAGGTCGCTGAACAGGTCGACCATGTTCTGGTATTGCGCTTCGGGGTCTCCGGCCGCCCATTTCTTCTTGTAGAGGGAATAGCGGTTGGACTTCATGACCTCGCGGGCGGCGTTGTAGGCCTCGCGGAAATACTTCCGTGAAGCGGCAGCGGCCGTCGAGGGGTCGAATCCGATGACGCGGACGCCCGTTTTCTGTCCGAAGCCGGTAATCTGGTTGTACTTGGCTACGCTGCCGGCAAACAGCATGGCTTCGGACTTGAATCCCAAAGCGACGTACTTGTTGGCATAGCCGCGTTGCGGACTGGCTTCGAGCAGATAGGCAACGGCCTGATCGAAATCGGCCAGCGCCTGGTTCCAGGTTTCCTCCTCCGTGGAACGCGGGATTTCCAGCGCCTCCACCGGGTTGTCGGGATACTTCAGCACTTCCAGCACCAGCGGCATTCCGCCGTAACGCTTGGCCAGGGCATAAAAGACCATCGCACGGGTGAAATACGCCTCGCCGATGCAGTGATTGTACACCGCCTCCGTGAAATTGGACTTGTATGCGGGCAGCGTCTCCAGCAGACGGTTGGCGTCGCGCAGAAGTTCAAAAGCCCTTGTCCAGTACGCGCCGTTGCGAGACCAGCCTTCCGAGGTCATGGCTTCGCCGGCGTCGCGGCCCAGCGACTGCCCGTCGTTGGCGCCGGGCGTCACTAACCAGTCGTCGAAAAACTGACGCGCGGGAGAATACTTGAAATCCTCGAACGGCATCTGGCTGTACATGCGGGACAGATAAATGGCTATACCCGCATCGGACGAGAAGAGGTCCTTGTCCTGCACCACATTCATGGGCGGAATATCCAGGTCGTTGCTGCAGGATGTAATCGCGCCCCAGCAGGCCAGTAAAATGAAAATATAATATCTTGCTTTCATAATCGTCTGTTTTTAGAATCTAATATTTAATCCGAGGGTATAACTCTTGTTCAACGGATACAGATAACCGTACGTATCGTTCGGATGTTCCGGGTCTACGTATCTGATTTTTGTAAACGTCAGCAAATTGTAGGCATTGGCGAAAATACGCAGTTCGTTAATGCCCAGAAAGCGCGGCAGGGTATATCCCACTTCGACGCTTTTGAGGCGCAGGTAGGTGCCGTCTTCGGCATTGAACGTCGAGTTTTCGTCCGGCAATGTCCCCGTATTGGCAAAGTATCCCGATACCCATTGCTGCGTCGGATCGTAGGGATCGGCCTTCGGGTCTACCAGATGCCACCGGTCCATAAACTGCGCCATGGCGCTGGATTCGCCGCTGCCCCAGAGCGGTTCGCGGAGCTGTTCGCCGTAAATGAGCGAGGTCATCGTCGCACCCTGCCACAGCATGTCAAAATCAAAGCTTTTGTACGTGCCGTTGAAGATCAGACTGAAGTTCGTCCAGGGATACTGGTTGAAACGGATCGGATGCGAGTCGTTGCCGTCGATTTGGCCGTCGCCGTTCCAGTCTTCATAAATATAATCCCCGATGAGCGTCGAGCGGCCGGTGTAAACCGGATGCGACCAGATTTGTTCCCACGATTCGAAACGCCCCGCGCCCTGATAGCCATTGTGCACTCCCTGCAAGCGGTTGTTCTGGTTGTTTTTCCAGTTGCTCCACGAACTGCCGATGGCGCCGCGTTCCACATAGAGGCGCTTGGTGCGCGTGATCTGGGCAATGCCTTCGATCTTGTAGGTGAAATCGCCCACATGATCGCGGTAATACAGGTCAAGCTCCATGCCAAACGTGCGGTCGCCGTTCAGGTTCTCCTGCGGCAGGCTTGCGCCCACCACGGTCGGAATCCCTCCGTTGCGGGTGGCCAGCAGGCCGCTGCGGTCGCGGTTGAAATATTCCACCGTCAGGCCGAACTTGCCCCAGGCGTCGAAGTCGATGCCGGCATTGAACATTTTGGCCGTGTACCACGTGATCGCCGGATTGGGGATCCCCTTGTTGTCGGCGCTGGCCACAAAATTGCCGCCGAACACGTATCCGCCGGTAAAGTTTCTGCGGTCGGTGCCCGATGGATAGTTGTAGCCGGAAATGAACTGGTAGCTCGAAGCCGAGTCATCTCCCGTGATGCCGTACGAGGCACGCAGTTTCAACTGCTGGATAAACGCCAGGGGCGATTCCTTGAAGAAGGCTTCTTCGGAAATACGCCATCCGGCGGAAACGCCGGGGAAAAATCCCCACTGCTTTCCCGGAGCGAACTTGGAAGAGCCGTCATAACGGAACAGGGCGTCAATCAAATACCGGTCGGCATAGCCATACTGGATACGGCCCAGCAGGGCATTGTTGGCATTGATGTACAGCCCGCCGGTATTCATCGTCGCCAGCTGTTCCTCGGCTACGCCCGCAAACAGGTACGGCAGCGGCAGCGCCAGGTTTCTCTTGGCGGAGAAATTGTCGGCGTCATAGCGGTTGGTTTCCCAGGCCAGCAAGCCTTCGACTTTATGCACATCGACAAACGTGTGCTTGTACTTCAGCGATACGTGCGACAGCAAGTGCGACTCCATATAGGATTCCCTCCGGATGGACTGGGGGGACTGGCGCGTATACCGGTTGTACGTATTCGAAGCCTCGTCGTAGCGGTACTGGTCGTATTCCTTCTGGAACTCCTTTGAATCCCGTATGCCGAAATCGTAACTGAGCATCGCCTTGGCCGTCAGTCCGTCGATGCCGGGAATCCGGTATTCCAGAATACCGGTGCTTTCCGCCATTTTCTGGTTGTACTTCCTGTTTCC
>JAITQL010000113.1 GCA_031288935.1 Tannerella sp. | reverse complement strand
CCCTCGTCCGCGAACGGATTCCCTGCGCCACGGCCAGTTCCATTCACGAAGCCCGCCTCGTGTTCGAGGAAATGGGCACGCGGGCGCACACCTGTGCTCCGGCCTATACCGAAGCGGATTTCCCGTTGCTGTTAAAATACAGCAGCCATATCACGTTCAATTCATTGACGCAATACGGGCGTTTCCGGCCGACGGTGTTGCAGGGCGGCCAAAACCGCATTTCATGCGGACTGCGCATCAATCCCGAATATTCGACGGTCGAGACGGCCCTGTACAATCCCTGCGCCCCCGGTTCGCGGCTGGGCGTGACCCGCGACGCCCTGGGCGACGCCTTGCCGGACGGCATCGAAGGACTTCATTTCCATACGCTCTGCGAATCGACTTCCCGTGATCTGGAGCAGACGCTTCAGGTCGTGAAGGAACGCTTCGGCACGTTCCTTCCGCACGTCCGCTGGCTGAACATGGGCGGCGGGCACCTGATGACGCGCAGGGATTATGACACGGAGCATCTGATTGCCCTCCTGCGTTCGTTCAAGGCCACCTTTCCGCACCTGCACATCATCCTCGAACCCGGCAGTGCGTTCACGTGGCAAACCGGGTTTTTACTGACAACGGTGGTGGACCTTGTAGAAAACAGGGGGATTCGGACGGCCGTTATCGACGCCTCGTTCACGTGCCACATGCCCGACTGCCTCGAAATGCCCTACCGTCCGGCGATTCGCGGCGGCTTCGAGGCCACGCCCGGCAAACCGACCTACCGCATCGGCGGATGCAGTTGCCTGAGCGGCGACTGCATGGGCGACTGGTCTTTTGACCGGCCGCTGGAAGTGGGCGACCGGTTGATATTCGAGGATATGATTCACTACACGGTTGTCAAGACAACGATGTTCAACGGCATTCCGCATCCCGCCATCGCCCTGTGGACGGAGGACGGTAAACCGGAACTGCTCCGTACCTTTCGATATGAAGATTACAGGCAACGGATGGATTGATGCAACAACAAACAAGTAATAACAAAAAAACGAAGACTCATGCGAGATCAGTTAAAAGCAATCTTTACCTTTTTACAGGGTAAACAAACAAGGAAAATGAAAGAAGAAGTGTGTTTTCTCAGAGCACAGAACGAGAAGTTGATGGAACGCGAAAGTCAACTTCAAAACCTGAATGTCAATCTCAGGAAAGAGACTGAATTTGCCCTGCGGTCGATGGAGCGGAAAAACCTGGCCAAGATTGGCAGTATGGAGAAGAAACATGAAAAGGAGCGCAAGAAAGAGGAGGATCGGGAGGCTCAAATCCGGGAATTGACGGACAAGCTGATTCAGTTCGAAAACCTGGATGTCAGCTACCGGAAGCTGTATGCCGAAAACGAGGAGTTAAAGCGGAAAATAGCCGTTTACGAAGCGGAAAGGCAACAGGAAAGAATCTGGCAGGACTCCAGGCAGGTGAAGCAACTGAAAAAGCAGCTCTTTGACGCAGAACGCGAGCTTGAATACATGAATGTGGACATGATGCAGAAAGATGAAATGATCGAAACGTTGAAACTGCAATTGAGATAGACGCATATGGAACAGCGGGACTATTTGCTGAAACAGGCGGAGCAGCTCGGACAGGTACTGGGTAAAATACTTGCCGACCTGCTCGGTCTGAAAAATCAGGGACAGACAAGTCTTCTTGAGACGGCCGGTCAAACATTCAATGAAGAGCTGGGATTGGACATACATGAATTAATCGCGCTTGAAACGGACGGTTTGATCGGGAAGCTCCTGTCGGAAAAGAAATTCAACAACGGTCATCTGGAACAGCTTGCCGATCTGTTTTTCATCATGGCCGAAGACATGTCCCGGGAGGAAAAGAACCGTTTGAATAAAAAAGCCCTGTCGATCTATGAATACATCGAATCAAGCGAGTTGACCTATTCGTTTATGCGGCACTGGAAGATGGAAAAAATCAAGAACGACTTGTGTACGGCGTGACGCCGGGGGCAAGAAATTCAATATCGCACGCGACACCCCACAATAAATATTCTTCCTTAAATCGGTTTTCTGATAGCTATCCTCTCTGCAGGTGCGTGCTTAAACAAAACTCGGGTCTGAAAGAAACGCCGCGCCCCGTCCCTGCGTTTAATTCCACCAACCCTGCGTCTAATTCCGCTGTCCCCGCATCTAATTCCACCAACCCTGCGTCTAATTCCGCTGTCCCTGCGTCTAATTCTATCAACCCTGCGTCTAATTCCGCTGTCCCTGCATCTAATTCTATCAACCCTGCGTCTAATTCTTCCCTCCCTCTGCCTATTTCCATCGTCCCTGCGTTTATATTGTGATCTTTCCCGCTTTTGGAGAGGTTGGGACAGAGGCGCCCAAACCCCCTTGGGCGAGGCACCCAGACTTCCCGGGGCAAGGGCGCCCGACATATTCGGACGCCGCGCTGCATGTATACTGTGCGAGGAATGGTTTTGTGCATGAAGAGGTTCAAAGCTTGAACCCCTTTTGAACTCTTGAACATTGAACCCGGAACTCATATAGCTTGCATTTTACTGCTGCAAGGATACAAAAAAGATAACTTGACAGGTCAGGGAACTTTTCAGCTCCTCAAATAAGGATTGTACCGTTTCTCCCTGTCCACCGTCGTCGCGTTTCCGTGTCCCGGATATACGACCGTATTGTCCGGAAGGGTAAATATCCGTTCCTTGATACTCTTGATCAGCGTGTGATGGTTTCCGCCCCACAAATCCGTCCGTCCGATGCTGTTGTCGAACAACGTGTCTCCGACAACGATAAAACCGTCTTTCGGACTGTAAAAAGACAGGCTTCCCGGCGAATGTCCGGGTACAAGGAAGACCGTTAATTCCGATTCGCCGAAACAAATCGACGCAGGATCCTCCAAATAGTTTTTCACATCAATGAAGTCAACGTCCAAAGGGAGCCACATCGACCGGATTTGCTCTTTGGGAGAGGGGAGCTGTTCCACTTCGTTCCGGTGTGCTTCCGGCAGCGCCCCGTACGTCCGGGATGCGAATGCATTCCCCAAGACATGGTCGAAATGGAGGTGCGTACAAAGCAGACGTTTTATTTTCAGGTCGTTTTTTGAAACATAACAGCTCAATATCTCTTCTTCCGCCGGCGTTGCACAGCCGCAATCAATGATCACGGCTTCTTTCGTTTCGTCGGAAAGTATGTAGGTGTTCACGGATACCGGGTTGAACACAATGATATTAACAGTAATCATAATTGCACGTATATTGCTTTTTTGTCCTTAAAAAAAGGTTCTCCGTAATACGTTTCCAGATCAATGCAGACGGTTTGTTGGCGGAAGGGGGCGATTTCGTGCTGAACGTTCCCCCCTTTCAGGCAAATCAGGCCGTTAGGCAGTGCGTTTTGCTGTTCCTGACGGATATTTTTCCGAATCAGTCCGGCCAGATTCGGCAAAGGCATCACGGCGCGACTGACGATGAAGTCGAAATGCGCTTTTTCGTCTTCCACACGGCAATGGCGCGTTGTTACGTTCGTTAGTCCGACAGCGTCGGCCACGGCCTGCGCCACTTTGACTTTTTTCCCGATGCTGTCGACCAGATGAAACGACACGTCCGGGAACAAAATAGCCAGCGGAATGCCCG
>JAITQL010000030.1 GCA_031288935.1 Tannerella sp. | reverse complement strand
ACGGAAGATGCGTCTGCACGGACGGAAAATGCGTCTGCACGGACGGAAGACCCGTCCGCACGGACGCATTTAACATTTGCCCGAATGGAAGATGCGTGTGTGCCCTGTCTCCCCGTTTGTTTGATACCTGTTTTCCGTTCTTCGATCCGGCGTCAGCGGTTCCTTTTCACTTTTTCCCGCGTCTGCGCCACGGCCTTGAGCTGTTCCACCTGGGGGGCGTCGATCGTCCCGTCCGGATAGACGTGCACGTCGAAACACAATACGCCTTCCTTCTCAAACACTTTTTCCGCCCAGGCCGTCAGGTCTGCCGTTACGTGCTTGACGCCCGGCGCGCCCCACCACGGCCCCAGGTAGGTGAAGTGAAACCACTGGATGCCGGGCGCTATCCAGCGGTCGGCGGGCAACTGGCCGATTGTATTTTCCTCGCCCGCGCTGTAGTCGTCGTACGGGGAATTGGACTGAATCGCCGCCACGCCGTAGTTGTAGGTGACGATGCTTTGCGGATTGCCGGCCTTGGCAGCCAGCGTATGCGTGCTGATATTGTGTTCGAGGCTCATGTCCGAGCGCGTCTCGATGATGCCGCCGCGATACAGCCCGTCGAACCACCAGCCGTGCACGTCCGTCCCGTAGCGCAGCGACCATTCCCGGATGACGGATTCCCAGAGCGCCTGCGTATGGGGCGACGTCGGCGAATCCTTGCCGTACGTGTACCGGAATTTTTCCGTGACGGCCTCGTTGCTGATGGGCGGATTGCCGGGCAGGTAAAACATAAGGCGGATGCCGTATGGCCCGAGCGCTTTAATCAGGTCGGCCGGCAGGTCGCGGCGGCTGCACAGGTCGCCGGGATTCACGCCCGCAATCCGGTCGTAGGCCGCGTTCGGCGAATTGTAGTACCCGTCGTTCTGTCCCAGCGCCCAGAGAACGTAGCGCACGCCGGCATCGTTGCATTGGCGTGCGAAGAGGTCTGCATCAAAACCGTCCGTGACCGCGTTCCATTCCTCCGCTCCGCCGGAAGTATACACGCCCTTGAGGAAATGCACCATCAACCCCAGCCCGGCATCCCTGAACCAGTCCGTATGCGGATTGCCGCGGTCGGCAACCGGCGTCCGGCCGACGGCCTCCACCGCAGGAAATGTCCTGTCCCGCTTCGACGCCGTGATTTCGCATTTCAGGTACTTCCCGGCATAGTCCGTCAGCAGCACGATTTCGGGCGTATGAATACCCGGCAGGGCGATCCACCGCCCCTCCTCCGGCCGGTCGGCCACATACCAGGCGAACGTACAGGCTGCCTCCTCCGCCGCCCGAAAAGTCACCTTCACTGTATTTTTGGCGTACAGTTCGCCTTCGATACCCGCCTCTGCAATCAATGGCCTGCTGCATGAACAGATGCCGGCCAGCCACAGAAAAAAGCAGGGAAAAACAATACCCCGGATCAGGCGTCCCGCGCTGTCCCGGCAAACGGCCGGCCGACGGCTGTGCGTCTTGTATCCTTCCTTTGAAACATGATTTGAATGATTCATACAACGATTCCCTTTCTTTTATTACATGATAAACAATACTTAGTATTTCGGCAGTTGCTGTCCGTTGGTCTGCAGACAGTGGACGACCTCTTCATTGCTTGCCACGGCGGGGCCGGAGCGTTCGATTTTCAGCGTGGACAGGGCGGCGGCAAAACGACCGGCTTCTTCCATCCCGATCCCTCTGGCGCGCTGATACAGGTAACCGGCCATGTACGTGTCGCCGCATCCGGTGGCATCCACAACCTCGCGCGGCTTGTAGGCCGGGATGCGGTAAAAGCGGGCGCCGTCGTAGAGTACGGAACCCATGTCTCCCAGCGTGATCAATACTTCCCGGACTCCCCAATCGGCCAGTTGCCTGGCCGCGGAGGACACGTCCGCATAGCCGGTCAGCACCTCCATCTCGTGTTCGTTTGCTTTCAGGAAATGGATGTATTTCAACGCTTCCTCCTTCCCTTTCCAGTCAATGGCATACACCTGCGTATCCCTCACTTCGCGCAGGTATCCCTGCGAATCGACCGAAACAAGGCCTTTGCCCGCAAGATATTTCAGCGTCTCCAGCGAAAAGTCGTCGGCCAGCAGGGCGCCCAGGTGAAAGATGTTCGCTTCCGTATCCCTTAACTGTTCGACGGTAAAAGGGTCAGCCCTGGCCAGTACGCGCTGCGTGCGGTTGTTTTGGTTTTCGCCGTAGATATTCTCGAAACAGACGGAATGCGCACTCCGGTGTACCGTGACCTGAACGCCTTTTGCCCGCAAGTCGTCAACTACCGCCATTTCCGGCGCGCCAACGGCCGTAACCAGGGAATAGCGAATATCGTTCAGATGACGGATGGCGCCGGATACATAAAAGGACGTTCCGCCCGGCATGTGGACGGTTGTTTTGGGTGTGACCACCTTGTCGAGCGTGATGTGGCCTATGCAGCATAATTCAAATTTGTTCATTGCTTGATTTTTTTGTTAGAAGGTAATTAATGAGATTCGGGCATCGTTTGCCCGTTTGGTTCGGATAGCCGGACGACGCTGCCGTTCCGGCTGCTTTCAAGGGCAGCCTCGATGATGCGGATGACCGGCAGGACGGTGCGGGCGTCCGTCGGCAGGGAAGCCCCGTGGCGCAAATGCCGGTAGACGGATTCGTAAAACCCGGTGTAATGTCCCTGCCGGCTGGGATAAGCCTGCCTGCCCTCCTTTGAGGTGTGCAGCCATCCCCATTCCGTTTCGTCCTCCACCCCCCAGTCGGGCGTATCCGGCACGGCGCCTTTTTTAAGCAGCGCTTCCTGCCTGTCGACGCCATACTTCACATACGAGCCTTCCGTGCCGTGAAGGACGAAGCGCGGTTCGGGTTCGCACATCAGGTAGCCGGCCTTCAGCGTGATACGCACCTCCGGCGCCCGGGAAGGACGGAGCAGGTGCAGGATGAAATAGTCGTCGATCACTCCACCCCCGCGCAGGATCGCGATGTCGGCAAAGACGGCTTCGGGCAGTCCGAAAAGCGCGACGCACTGGTCGATCAGGTGCGACCCCAGATTGTATACCATACCCCCTTCCTGTTCTTTCCAGGTATCGGGCTGGATGTAATTCCGGTAGCGGGAAAAAGCAGATTCAAATTCAACGACACGTCCGACAAGTCCCTTCTCCAGGATTTCCTCCACCGTCAGATAGTCCGCATCCCAGCGCCGGTTCTGATAGACGCACAGCATCTTCCCCTGCCTTTCGGCCAGGGCAATCAGCGCTTCGCCTTCCGCGACGGTGTTTGTGAAAGGCTTTTCCACGATCACGTGTTTCCCCGCTTCCAAAGCCTGACGGGCATATTCGTAATGGGTGGAATCGGGCGTGTTGACCACAATCAGTTCCAGTTCGTCCATCGCCAGCAGTTCGTCGTAACGCCGGACGGTGCGGGCATGTGGATAACGCGCGCGGGCGAGGTCTTTACTTCGCTCCGCAATGGCCGCAAGTTCAAATTGCGGATGCGTGTCGACGAACGGTGCATGAAACACTTGCCCCGAAAGACCGTAAGAAGCTATTCCGGTTTTAATCTTTTCCATTTGACAGCAGTTAAGCAAACGTGCAAACGTACAAAAAATCTCCGAAACAACGGGCAAAGTCCGGACAAAAACAAAGTATGCCTTGAGACTGAAAGTTTTCCGGACAACAGTACGGGGCATTGCCTTTCCGTTTCCCGTTATGACGGAGGTGGAGGTACAAAAAGAAGAGGTTATCCCGGGCAGGATAACCTCTTTCAAGTAAACAGGTCTGCAACTGTTACAAATTCCGGATCATTCCGGTAAAGAACACGGTTCCCGTACTCTTTTCCTTGATGAAATAAATAAAGGGGCGGTTAAATTCCAGTACGGGAATAACCGGTTCAACAATGGGAGCCGCCATCTCCACAATCGGGATCCCTGTTACTGCGGCAGCTTCGGTGCCCTCTTCGTTCACCTCGATAAATGTTTTTTGCAACACATGGGACACCAACAGGTCTTCGTCCGAGATCAACGAAAAATCGGCGTTCGTACCGAACATCGACGTCATGCCCAGGGCCATTAAATCTTCATTCAGTGTTCTTTTATATTCGCTTTTAAAACGGGGCAGACGGAGTTCGAGGCGCTGCGGGCGCATCCCGGACACGTAGCTTTCCCACGCTTCGGCGTCCAGGCCTTCAATGATGGAAGCCAGCGACGCATCCCTGTGCGGAAGCAGCAGCACCATGCCAAAGGCTTTGTTGCCGCAGGGCAGTTCAACGAGTTCAAACGCCGCTTCCTGCCGGTAGTTTAACTGGACCGCCTCCGCGAAATCCATCATCTTGACGTCCGGCGCAGCGCCGTTGGCATTGTAGAACGGGGCGTCTTTCGTGTTCTTCACGTCGAAACGCAGCGTCCAGGCGCCTTTGAAGTACAGCGCATTGACCAGAATCATACGCAAGGCCGGATTCAACCTGTCCAGAAACTTCGGAATAAGGTCGTGTGTTTTTTCGGCAATCCATCCGTTAATCAGCTCAAGCGTGGCAGGGTCGGCAAAATCCACATTCCGCGCCTCGGCGTCAAAATACGTTTGATTTACTTCCCTGAAAGGCGCCAGTACCGGAAGATTCTCCGCGATCCAGAGGGAATTGGCGCTCTCGAAACTGACGCTGTTATCCAGTTCCTGCATGGCCGTTATCATCTTCTGAAAATACCCGTTCACGTCCTCCCTTGACTGTTCGCCATAGCCCAGCGCGGTTTGAATCTGTGCCTGCGTTTCGCCGGCGGCGCCGTTGTTGAGCATGGCCAGCGCCAGCGTCGCGCTCAGCGGCGACAGAAAAATGTTTTCCTCTTCCGCTTCATTCCGGAAGACTTCCTTCAGCAGTTCAAACGCAAAGGCATTGTTTCCCTGCATAACGGCCTGTTCGCCTTTGGTCAGGACAATATCTTCCCGCGGCGTCACGGGAACCTTTTCCTCGGTCCGGGGAGACGGCGGGGTCTGATCGTCTTTCGACGAAAGATCGCCGGAGTTGCATGCGTATACTCCACACAATACGCAGATCATAACTGAAAATACTTTCTTCACAGGTCAAATACTTTAATAAAATCCAACTGTAACAAGTTCTTTTTTTACAGCATCAAAGGTATTGAGAATAAAAATCCTTCAAAAGAAATCGCTCTGCAATTAACGCTATTTGCGCTTTCCGCTTTTATTTGACCGTTCCATGCTGCACGGTTTTATTCATCACGTGGATTCTTCCGGTTTACAGTTGTGTGATCGCCGGAAATATCGTATTTTTGCGGGAAATGAAAAAACAATCAGCTGTGAGAAGAATAAGTATATATGTATTACTGTCGGGTCTGACGTTTCTGTGGATTTCCTGCACGGAAAGCAGCGAACTGGTTTATGAAAACACGTTCTACCGGCTTGCGCTGGACAGGCGGAGCGGTTCGATACGGTCGCTTGTGAAGGACGGACAAAACCTGGTCGATACGGCCAGTGTCGCCGGGTCGCTGTTCACGATCCGGCTGCGCAGCCGGGCCGAAGCCGGCAAACTGTACGAATATCCCGCCCGGACGGCCGCACGCATCGGCGTGACGGCACGGGGCGACACGATCCGCATGACGTATGCCGGTTTCGAGACGGAAGGTCTGGAGGCGCGGGTGACGGTCGTCGTCGATGACGATTCCCCCCTGATGCAGTGGCATGTCACGGTCGACAATCAAACGCCGTATACGCTGGAAAATATCGACTTCCCCTGTGTTTCGGTACGCAACGACCTGGTTGCGACCGGCGGCGAGGGACGTATTTTCTGGCCGGGCATGGAGGGCTGCGTCGTCGAGGACGTGCGCGTCCGCAGCGAGGGATGGGTGGAATACCGGGGCATCACGTATCCCTACATGGGCTGGAAGGGCATCTATCCGGCCGCCACCCAGATGCAGTACATGGCCTATTACAACGCCGGCGGCGGACTG
This sequence comes from Tannerella sp., assembly GCA_031288935.1. Lineage (GTDB taxonomy): Bacteria > Bacteroidota > Bacteroidia > Bacteroidales > Tannerellaceae > Tannerella. The sequence goes on along the minus strand of JAITQL010000030.1, from coordinate 3,588 downwards.
TATCTGGCTGCGCACGACGAACAGTGCACGCCCAAGGGCATTGAGTTTTATCCGGCAGGCGAAAACGCCATCCGGCTGGAATTTACGGCATTTACCTCCGGCGCCCAAGGATCGTATACCCTTCCGTACCCGATGGTGCTGGGCGTATTCGACGGCGACTGGTACGATGCCTCCCGCATCTACCGCGACTGGCGTGAAGCGTCGGCCATGCCTCTTCCGCCGAAGATCGCCGACAATCCCCGGCTGCCCGCCTGGTATACGGAATCGCCCGTAGTCGTCACCTACCCCGTGCGCGGACACAGAGACCTGGGCGACATGACGCCCAACGAATTTTATCCCTATACCCGCGCGCTGAAACACATCGACGCTTACCGGGAAGCCTTCGGCGCTCCGGTCATGGCCTTGCTGATGCACTGGGAAGGGTCGGCGCCGTGGTCGCCTCCTTACGTATGGCCTCCCTACGGCGGAACGGACAATTACCTGCAATTCGTCGAACGGCTGCACGCCAAGGGGAATCTGGCCGGCCTGTACGCGAGCGGCACCGGCTACACGCTGCGGAGCAACACGGATACGGCGTACAGCCGGTATGACGAATACAGGGAAAAGGAGCTGCACAGGGTGATGAAAGTTGCGCCGGACGGAGCGGTGGCTGCCGACGGCGTGTGCGCCGGCCCCCACGCACAGCGGCTGGGACACGACATGTGTCCGGCCAATGCCTTTGCGGGCGATGCGGTCGTAGACCAGATCACTCGAATTGTTGCCTCCGGAACGGACTACATTCAGTATTTCGACCAGAATCTGGGAGGCAACTGCTACGCCTGCTACGGCGTCGAGCACGGCCATCCCTACGGCCCCGGCGCGTGGCAGAACGAGGCAATGAAGGCCATCTACGAACGCATCCTGCCCGTGCTCGAAGCGGCGGCCGGCAAGCCGCTGGTGGGTTGCGAAGCGGCGGCGGCGGAAGGGTTTATTCCCTGGCTGCTGTTCAACGACAACCGCGCAATGATCAATCTGTTCGTCGGAACGCCCGTCCCGGCCTACGCTTTTGTGTATCACGAATACGTCAACAACTTTATGGGCAATCAGAACGCCGTTTCGGTGGCCATCGACACGGAGAAGTCGCCCCGGAACCTCTTGCAGCGGCTGGCCTACAGTTTCTGTGCCGGCGACATGCTCACGGTCGTGCTTAGAGGCGACGGACAAATGATCTGGGACTGGGGATGCCCCTGGGAGGCGCCGACGCCCAACCAACAGGAAACCGTCGACCTGATCCGGCATCTGACGGCCTGGCGCAGGGGCGCGGCGAAAGAGTTTCTGGTGTACGGGAAAATGCAGAAACCGTTGCCGTTCGCAGGCGCCTGCGACCAGCCCCTGTATACGAAGAAAAGCGGCTATCCCGTCCATTTCGGCAGCGTATTTACGTCGCACTGGGAACTGGACGGCGGCCGGCACGGACAGTTGTTTGTGAATTATCTTCCCCAAGAGCAGGAAATCACGCTGCAGGCCGGCCGTTTGCCGAACGCCCGCATCCACTGCGCCGCCTCCGACGCCGAAGGACAGCCCTTCGACGGAGACGGCTCCGTTAAAATCGCGCCCCTGGAGGCCGTGCTGATTACCTTTTGAAGAAGAATCATTTCATAAACCATAGCAACAATAGACTATTCATTTTTTAAACTCGGATTATATGAAAACAATTTTCAAGTTAGCAACAGTATGCTCGTTCGTGATGATTTGCATGTCCTGCAACACGAATGACGGATGGACGAAGTTATTTAACGGGAAAGACCTGACCGGCTTCAAGCAGTTGAACGGTCATGCGCCTTTCCGGGTGGAAGACGGGGTGCTGGTCGGCGTCTCCACGAAAAACGAGCCGAGCAGCTTTCTGGCAACCGAACAGGATTATGGCGACTTTATCCTTGAATTTGAAGTGCAGTGCGATCCCGAACTCAATTCCGGCGTACAGTTTCGCAGCCTCAGCCTGCCGGAGTACGAGAACGGGCGCGTGCACGGCTATCAGTGCGAGATCGACCCCTCCGACCGCGCGTGGAGCGGCGGCATCTACGACGAAGGCCGTAACGGATGGCTCGTCACCCTCCTCGACCACGAGGCCGGACGGAAGGCGTATCTCAAAACCGGCTGGAACCGCTATCGCGTGGAGGCCGTCGGCGACAACCTGCGCATCTGGCTCAACGGCGTAAACACGGCCAACCTCTACGACCGCACGACGGCGAAAGGTTTTATCGCCTTCCAGATACACGGCATCGGGAGCAGTCGGGAGGCGGACGGCAAGGAAATCCGCTGGAAAAACATCCGCATCCTGACGGAAAACCCGGAGGCAAACCGGATGCAGGGGGCGCTGGCGCCGGAAGTCAACCGGATTCCGAACACGCTGTCCGAAGCGGAAAAGGCCGGCGGATGGAAACTGCTGTTCGACGGGACGACGCCGAACGGCTGGCGCGGCGCCTGCAAGGACGCCTTTCCCGAAAGCGGATGGAAGGTGGAGGACGGCCAGCTGATTGTCTCCAGGGGCGGCGGCGGTGGCGACATCGTGACGGAAAGCAAATACGGCGTGTTCGAACTGAGCGTCGAATTTAAGATCACGCCGGGCGCCAACAGCGGCATCAAGTATTTCGTGACGGAAAACAGGCCGGACTGTTCGGTCTTCGGGCCGGAATATCAAGTCCTGGACGATGCCGTACACCCGGACGCCACGCTGTATACCTCCTTCCCCGGCAGCCGCACGCTCGGCAGCCTCTACGACCTGATACCGGCCGAACGCAAGCGCGTCAACGGCACGGGGCAATGGAATCTGGCCGTGGTGAAGGCCTTTCCGAACAATCATGTGGAACACTGGCTGAACGGATTCAAGGTACTGGAATACGAACGCGGGTCGGAAGCGTTCCGCGAACGGGTGAAAGGCAGCAAGTTCTCCGCCGGGTCATACAATGTGAACGGGCCTTTCGGCGAAGCTCCCGAAGGACATATCCTTTTGCAGGATCACGGCGATGAAGTGGCCTACCGGAGCATCAAAATCCGGGCAGGAGGGGAATAGAAAAGGATAAGGGATTTTGTACCTGCCCGGCGCCTGCTTGCGAAGGGCAGCGCCCTGCGATCCCGTCGGCGATTGCCACCCAAGCCCTGAAAGGGCGCAAGACCGGATATGTATCTGCTCGCGCTCTTTCAGGGCTTGGGCATTATTGCACCACCATACACAGGGCGTTGCCCTGTGCTACTGCTTAAAGGGCGTCGCCCTTTATGGCGGCTACGCCGGCGAAGCGAATGAAGAGTTGTGAAATGTAAGAACATGAACACAGAGCGGTGTTTGCCATGCGGTAACAACTATCCCGAAAGGAATGCCGCGCCCCGTCCTTGCGAACGCAGTGAAGCAATCCAGCGGTAAGCCCCTGGCCTGCTTCGTGCCTCGCAGTGAAGGCGGTGCCTTTCGCAGTGGCTGCTGTGCCGGTGGGGACATGCCCCTGACACTCCATGGCGCACCCGTCCATCCTGTTAAGGATGGCAGTTCGGTAGAAAGCCCTTCCGCCAGCCCTCTCGCATCCCGTACGGGATGCAACCTCAACGGGCGCCGGT
>JAITQL010000234.1 GCA_031288935.1 Tannerella sp. | reverse complement strand
CGCTATGCCGAAATCCTGCTGAATGCCGCCGAAGCCGCCGCCGAGTTGAAACTGGCCGGCGAATCCGCGCCCGCAGGCGACGATTTCATCCAGATCGCCTACGAAGCTGTCCGCGACATCCGCGAACGGGCCGGCGCCGATCCCCTGACCTCGGCTGCCGAGCTGGAGAACGAAGCCGGACTGAAAATCATCCGGCGCGAACGCCAAAAGGAACTGGGATACGAAAACAAGAACCTCTGGGACATTCGACGCTGGCGGACGCAGCACGCCGACCTGCTCAACGGATTTACACAGAGCGACGGCGCCTATTACCGCGCCCTGTATCCCTTCTATTCCTCGAAGGCAAACAAGTATTTCTTCGACGCGCGGTTCCAGGAGGATCACAAGCGGTTCCGCCTCACCGAGCAGGAATATTATTTTGCCATTCCCGGAGATCAGGTGTCGAAAAGTCCGGTCATTGACCAGCAACCGGGCCGTTAAATTTTAAAACAGCAAGAATATGAAAAGTATAAGATATGTATTGGGGAGTTTGTTTCTGGCGATAGCCTTCAACTCCTGCGAATTGTTTGAGATAGACAACTACGACGAGCCGAAGGAAACGATCCGCGGCGAAGTAGTGGATGCCGCCACCGGCGAGCGGGTACTCACCGACCAGGGCAGCGAGGGAACGCGCATACGGTTGCGCGAACTCAGCTGGACGGAAACGGCCGTACCCGACAACTTCGACTTCTGGTGCATGAAGGAAGGCGTCTTCCAGAACACCAAAGTCTTCAAGGGGCACTATAACGTCCGCATCGACGGAGCCTTCATTCCCCTGGTACGCCTCACTCAACAGGGCGATACCCTCTTCGACGGCTCCAGGTACGTGGACATTAAGGGCGTCACGGAAGTGAAGTTTGAAGTGCAGCCCTTCCTCAAGGTGGAATGGGTTGGCGAACCGACCGTCAGCGGCGGCAAGATCACCGCATCGTTCCGCGTCACGCGCGCCGTCAGCCCCGAAGAGTTCCGCTCCAAAATCGAACCGATGGGCGGATACAGCGACGACTTTCTGAACGTAACGGACGTGCGCCTGTTCGTCAGTCAGATGCCCTACGTGGGCTATCGCGAGTGGGACAACCGCTATTCGGTGGAAAAAGGCTACAACGGCAGCGAGTTCAACGCGCTGCTGGGTGAAACCGTCACGGTCACGACCAACGGGGTCATTCCCGCCGGCCGAACCGTATTTATCCGGGCCGCCGCCCGCATAAACTACATGACGGAAAACATCCGGCGACACAATTACAACGAAAACAAGCGGGTAGACATTCCGTAGGGAACGTGCGAAAGCGACGGCAAGGGCAGGCGGAGACGCAAAACATCGCCTCTCCGCCACACCTTGCCTCGCCTTTCGACCGTCCACGCCCGGGGAATCAAAAAACAGACGCAGGGACGCCGTATGTAAATCCGCTAACCCGGAAGAGTTTATTCGTCTGAAAGTCTCCGTGTTTCTCTGTGTTTCCTCCGTGTCTCTCCGTGTAACTGATATTTTTTTATTGCACGGAGAAATACAGAGAAGGCACAGAGCGACACAGAGAATAATCGACCGCCTGAACGTGGAGCAAAACAGGCTGGAAAGCGAACGCAACCGGCTGACGCAGGACCGTACGGACTTGAACCGGGACAGGTTTTCCCTGATAAGGAAATCCGGCAAGGACACACCCGATTCAAAATCCTGTCCACCGGAATTGAAATCCGGTACACCGGGAAGGAAATCCGGTACACCGGAATTGGAATCCGGTACACCGGAATTGAAATCCGGTACACCGGAATTGAAATCCGGTACACCGGAAAGGAAATCCGGTACACCGGAATTGGAATCCGGTACACCGGAATTGAAATCCGGTACACTGAAATTGGAATCCGGTACACCGGAATTGGTATCCGGTACACTCAACCGGGATGTAATGACACTCAAAATCGAATATGTTTTACGTATTAATTGAAAAGAATCTATGAAGAATTTTTTATCTGTAACGGCGGGGATTGTGCGCTGTCCGTTTCACACCGGCATGAAAACGTTTTTTTCAACAACGGCGATCGGGCTGCTTCTGTTTTGCACGGGTTGCAGCAGGAGCGACTCTCCCGACCGGGAGACGCTGAACTGCCAGGCCTTTTGTTTTTACTACAACTGGTACGGGAATACGGAAAAGGACGGGAGGGAGATTCACTGGGCGCATCCGGTACTGAAACAGAGCGACGAAGATACCGTCACGCGGGGAACGATTCCGGGGGGCGACGACATTGCAAGCAACTTTTTCCCGCAGCTTGGGGCATACAGTTGCACGGATTCGGCCACCGTCGACCGCCACATGCGCATGTTGACGCAGGCACGGATCGGAGTAATCGTCCTCACGTGGTGGGACGTGCACGACTTCGGATACCAAAGCGTGCCGCTGATCATGGATCTGGCTGCCCGGCACGGCGTCAAGGTCTGTTTCCACATCGAACCCTTTGCGGGGCGCAACGCGGAGACTGTCCGCCGGAATATCCAAACCATTGTGGATAGCTATGGCTGCCATCCGGCGTTTTACCGGAATGGGGGGAAACCGCTCTTTTTCATCTACGATTCCTATCTGACGCCTCCCGAAGAGTGGGACACGCTGTTGCTCCCGGACGGAAGCATCACGATCCGGAATACGCCTTACGACGCGCTGATGATCGGATTGTGGGTGAAGGAAGGCGAAGAGGATTTTTTCGCCCGGTCGGGTTTCGACGGCTTTTACACGTACTTCGGCGCGACGGCTTTTACCTACGGGTCTACGCCGGCACACTGGCCGTATCTGCAAAAATGGGCGAAGCAGCACGGAAAGCTGTTCATTCCTTCCGTCGCGCCGGGGTACATCGACACCCGCGTGCGGCCGTGGAACGGACGTACTTCCCGCGACCGGGAGAACGGACGCTATTACGACCGGATGTTCGAGGCGGCCATCCACAGCGGCGTGACGCACATCGGCATTACCTCCTTCAACGAATGGCACGAGGGTACGCAAATCGAACCGGCCGTGCCTTTTCATCCGGCAGCTTTTCATTATCTGGATTACGAACCGCTGCAGCCGGATTATTACCTGGACAGGACGGCTTACTGGCTGGAACGGTGGGAGGAGGCACGGTGAAATTTAAAATTCAAGATTCAAGATTCAAGGTTTTATCGGGAGATTGAGTATGGTTTATTCAAGTTCAAAGTTTCAACGTTTTAAATTCAAAATTTTATGATGAAAAAGAGTATGGTTTATTTGGCCCTTTTGCTTGCAAGTATGGCGGGGGCTTACGCGCAAACCGGTGAAGGGGCTGCCCGGCCGGCCGGCCGGGAAAAGACGGCGTTTCAGACTTCCGGACAGTGGAAGCGGGTGACGGATGTACGGTCGGATGTGGCCATTGTCTACGGTGTGAACGACCGGCGCGACGTGACGTTCGAAGAGAGGGTGAAGTCGTGGCGCGACCGCGGCTACACGACCCACTTCATGACGGGTATTGCCTGGGGACAGTATCAGGATTATTTCACCGGCAAGTGGGACGGGAAACGGCATCTCGACGAGGGACAGGTGACGGTGAAGGGCGATACGATCTGGCACGGACGGATGGTGCCCTACATCGTTCCCTCGAAAAACTTCCTCCGGTATATGAAGGAGATGCACGTGAAGCGCGTGATTGACGCCGGGATCGACGCCATCTACATGGAGGAACCCGAATTTTGGATGCGCGGAGGCTACGGCGAAGCCTTCAAGCGGGAATGGGAGGAATATTACGGTTTCCCCTGGCGCCCGCAGCACGAATCGCCCGAAAACACGTATCTGGCCAACAAGCTGAAATACCACCTGTATTACCGGGCGCTGGAGGAGGTATTTACCTATGCCAAGGAATATGGCAAAAGCAAGGGGATGGATGTGCGCTGCTACGTGCCGACCCATTCGCTGGTCAACTATTCGTCGTGGCAGATCGTCAGCCCGGAAGCCAGTCTGGCCTCGCTCTCCTGCGTGGACGGATACATCGCGCAGGTGTGGACGGGGACGTCGCGCGAGTCGACCTATTACAACGGCGTGCGGAAAGAGCGCGTGTTCGAGAATGCTTTTCTGGAATACGGTTCCATGGAATCCATGACCCGGCCTACCGGCCGGAAAATGTTTTTCCTCACCGATCCCGTCGAAGACTGGCCGCGCGACTGGGCGGACTACAAAAAAAACTATCAGGCCACCTTCGCGGCGCAACTGCTCTATCCCATGATTGCCGACTACGAGGTGATGCCCTGGCCGGACCGGATCTACGAGGGGCTGTACAAAACCGGCGCCGACAGCGACACGAAGGCGAAAATCCCGCGCTTCTACTCCACCCAGATGCAGGTGATGATCAATACGCTCAACGACATTCCGCTGTCGGCAAACAAGGTAAGCGGGTCGCACGGAATCGGTGTACTGATGTCCAATTCGCTCATGTTTCAGCGCTTCCCGATTCATGCGGGATACGACGATCCGCAATTCTCCAATTTCT
>JAITQL010000225.1 GCA_031288935.1 Tannerella sp. | reverse complement strand
ATGTTGTCCCTGAATAAAAATTACACACGACTAACTATTTGTTATGCCTTTTCGGTTATATAACAATGAAACTTTTTGGAGTGGACTCAATCTTTGAATTTTCTTATCCCAATTCCCTGACATCAATGACTCTCTTTTCACGTGCGGAGACAACCGAGGCTTCCATAATCTGCACAGCTCGCCGACTGATGTACGCATCCGGATAGGCTTTTTCCTTTCCTTCCAGTACTTTGACGAAATGACGGAACTGTTCTACCACGCCGTCCACTTCTCTGTTTTTGCCGGTGAGGGAAATCTTTTCCGGTTGAGGCAGGTCGTCCGGTTTGGGGAATCCGGCCGGCGAACCGTATTGAATGGACAGGGTATCGCCGCTGACCTGCACGGTGCCGTTCACGCCGAAGAACGTATCTAACGCTGTAGAACCGTAGTTATAGAGATTGCCGCCGTAATTCATCAGCGAGCCGTTGGCATAGTAGGCAAGCACGCCCGAATGGTCGGCGGAATCGCGTTTGCGCAGCGTGAAGTTGTTCACACCCTGGAGGCTGCTGACAGCCACCGGTTCGCTGTCGAACACCCAGTTGTTGACGTCGATGATGTGTGCGCCCATTTCATAGACCACGCCGCCGCTCCGTTTCTGGTCTAACCGCCAGTAGGCCGTGCCTTCGGGATATTCGTCGGCTTCGGGTACGCGCCAGTCGCCCCGAAAATCGTACAGGCTGGATTGGAGAATCTTCCCTACCGGCCGGGTGCGGAGGGTCTCGACCAGGGTCTTGTATCCGGCTTCATGCCGACGTTGATGACCTATCTGCAATGATTTGTGCGTCCGTTCCACCACGCCGATGATGTCGTTGCAGTCGGCTACCGTCAGGGCTACCGGTTTTTCGCAAAACACATGTCTTCCCGCCTCTAATGCGGCAATCACAATCTCCTTGTGCGTATCGTTGGGGGTGACTACGATGATGGCGTTCAAATCGTCCAGCCGGAGCAGTTCGTCCAGGTGGGTCAGGTGCTTGGGCTTGTCGCCGCTCGTAATCAACTGCGCCCGCTGCTGCGTCTTGTGAGGCACGATGTCGCACAGGGCGGCTATTTCCAGCTCCGGCACGCTGTTCAGAGCGCTGATCAGCGCTTTACTCCGGTTGCCGCACCCGATAAGTCCGATTTTGAACTTTTGGGCGGCAGCTGCGGACGATGCGTTTTCCGCAGCAAACGGCTGTGCCGTCAACGGATGGCCGGCAAGAAGCAGGCCGGCTCCTGCCAGGCTGCCCAGACCGATGAAATTCCGTCTGGAAAAATTTTTCTCATTACTCATTGCTTTTACTGTTTAAAAATTATAACTGGTCTGTATTCTCGTTATTGGTTTCATTATTTTTTTTCCGCCGCCCCTTTTCCCTGGCCAGGATGTTTTTATATTCGTCTATGCGGGCGTTGATTTCCCGGAACAGTTCCGTATATGCCTCAGGCCCTTCGAGCGTGGCAGCGGCTTCGAGTTTGCCGACGATGTCATGGTAGGTCGCATCCACTTCGGCACGGATGGCCTTGGTACGGAGTTGTGCACGGTGAGCGGCTTCCGACTCGCGTTGCGCCGTCAAGGTACGGACGTTTTCGTTGCATTGCCGCATCCGTTCGACCCATTCGTTCAATCCCAGCAGGTTGATGTCTTCCTGATGTCCGCTGAGCTGTTGCAGCAGGCTATGGAACGCGGCGCTCTCGTCGGGCAGGGGCAAGTGCGGCGCTTTCGCATAATTCGCAAAAATAACCTCCAGCCGTCTCGCCGCCTCCGCCTTGTACGGTTCAAAATGCCGCAGCATGGCGCGGATGATTTCATGTGCCGCATAGAACGCGCTGTCGCGTCCGCGGTCGTTCTCGTCGATCAACCCCGTTTCGTCATAACGTCGCATGACGTCGAGCGCCCGGTCTTCTTCCAACAGCAAGGTTGCCAGCCGCTGTATCGCGTCCACAAGGTACGCAATGCCGCTGCCAAGAAGTTGTAACAGTTTCAGCAGACTGCTGAAAAATTCAAAATGCAGGTTGTTCCTGAGTTCCCTTGGATAAAGGGAGTGAATAAAATGTACCATAATTCAGTTGATTTTAAAATGATATAAACAAGTTGATTTTAAAGTGAAATTCGTTGTAAAAAGAAGCTCCCGATGCCCGGAAGAAGTCCCCCACACTTTGGCGGAGTGTTCCCGGTGTCCGTGATGTGTTCCCCACGCTGTGGCGGAGTGTTCCCGGTATCCGTGACGGGTTCCCGACGCTGTGGCGGAGTGATCCCGGTATCCGTGAGTGTCCCCGACGCTGTGGCGGAGTGTTCCCGGCTCCCGTGACGGGTTCCCGATGCTGTGTTCGTCTCGCCATGACGGCAGCGCCTTTTGCAAACGCAGTCTGAACAGGGATTTCGCCAAACGGAGAAAACGGGTATCCGAAAAGCGGGTATCGCCGTCCTTGCGAACGCAGTGAAGCAATCCGGAAGGCACATTGTGCCATCAGGTTGCCAAGAAAGATAAACAGGATATATTTTTCCAATAATTTCCCCATGATTCGTTTAAACATAGAAGCCCTTTTCCAATTGAACCCAGCGAAGAACCGGATCATCCAACGTGTCCATTGTCGTCCGGAGAAATCCGGTTCCCGCCGTGTTCTGTGATTCATTAATTATATCCCGGATTTTGCTGCAACTGCGGCGCTTTGTTCACTTCGTCGCGCGGAACAGGCAACCAGTAGAAATGGTCTCCACCCCACGAACGGTTATCTACCAGATTCTTGTAATCCAGTAACCATTCCATGTCGCCGTTGACATATTCCTTAATCTTGGTACCGTAGAAACTGTTGTTCGTCAGCAGGCCGGCAGCGGTTTTCCATCGCCGGATGTCCCAGAAATGATGTCCTTCGCCGAAGAACTCGATGTCTCTTTCGTGACGCACAAAGGTACGGGCTTCGGTCTGGTCGGCAGTGACACGGCCGGGCAACCCGGCACGGTTTCTGACCTGATTCAGCGCCTTCAACCCCTCTTCAATATTAGCGACGCCTCCCAGTTCGATCAACGCTTCGGCATAGTTCAGCAAGACCTCGGCATACCGGAGTTCCACCCAATGGTTGGTATTCCGGTAATACTGTCCCTCGACTGCCGGATCCATGAATTTTTTCAGGTAATAGCCCGTCCATGTGCCGTTCCAGTCTTCGATTTCGGAGTTGCGGGAATCTACGCCAAACT
>JAITQL010000166.1 GCA_031288935.1 Tannerella sp. | reverse complement strand
CTTGTTTACTTGAATAATTAAATGTATAATTCGCATTCCTTTTTTCATGCTATTTATTTTCGGGGACAAAAGTATTGTTTTTTCGCATATATCGCAAAAAAATCTTCGTGCAGACGTTCCGTGGCCGGTCAAATCGCCTGACACATTTGTTTCCGGCGATTCCGCGCGCATAACGCGAACCGGGTTGACCGTCATTCCCTTCGCGACCGGTCGGACGACCCTTTAAACGGCCGTCCGTTTTTCCCGTGCGAAGAATTTTCCTACCTTTGCCGTCATTATGAACGGGAACGGAAGTCCTTTAAAATTAGGTACGGAGCGTGTAGGGAAGTTGCTGGCCGAATACGCCATCCCTGCGATCATTGCAATGACGGCGGCGTCCGTCTATAACATGGCGGACAGTATCTTTATCGGTCACGGCGTCGGCTCGATGGCCATTGCCGGACTGGCGCTGACTTTTCCGCTGATGAACCTGACGGCGGCGTTCGGATCGTTCGTCGGCGTGGGCGCGTCCACGATCATCTCCGTCAAGCTGGGACAGCGGGACTACGGGAGTGCGAATCAGGCGCTGGGAAACGTACTGGTGCTGAACGTCGTCATCGGAATCGCTGTTACGGCAGTCTGTTTTCCGTTCCTCGACCCGGTGTTCCGCTTCTTCGGCGCCAGCGATCAGACGCTGCCCTATGCGCGCGAATACATGGAAGTGATTCTGGCGGGCAACGTCGTCACGCATATTTACTTTGGCCTGAATGCCGTGCTGCGGGCGGCCGGACATCCGAAGATGTCGATGTATACGACACTGCTGTCGGTGGTGATCAACTGCATTCTGACGCCGCTGTTTATCTTCGGCTTCGGCTGGGGCATCAGGGGGGCGGCCTGGGCAACGGTGATCGCGCAGGTCATTTCGCTGGTATGGCAGCTGGTGCATTTCACGCAGCCGAAGCAGCTTCTTCACTTTCACCGGGGGATCTATTCGCTCAAGCGCGAGCTGGTGCGGAGCATGTTTGCCATCGGACTGTCGCCTTTCCTGATGAATCTCTGTTCGTGCCTGATCGTGATCCTGATCAACCGCGGGCTGAAAACCTACGGCAGCGACCTGACGATCGGCGCATACGGCATCATCAACCGGATCATCTTTCTTTTTGCAATGGTGATCATGGGTTTGAACCAGGGGATGCAGCCGGTGGCGGGATACAACTTCGGCGCGAGGGACTACCGGCGGGTGACGCAGGTGACGAAGCTGACCATCGCCTGGGGCGTGGGCATCGCGACGTTCGGCTTTCTGGTCTGCCACCTCTTCCCGGAGGGCATCATACGGTGGTTTACGTCGGACGGGGAGTTGATCCGGGCTGCCGTACACGGTCTGCACATTGTCTTTGCGGTCTTTCCCTTCGCGGGATTCCAGATGGTGGCAACGAATTTCTTTCTTTCGATCGGAATGTCGCGCCAGGCCATCTTTCTGTCGCTTACGCGGCAGGCGCTGTTCATGATTCCCTGCCTGATCGTGCTGCCGCAGTTCTTCGGCGTGCAGGGAGTGTGGATCAGCCTGCCGGTGGCCGACTTCACGGCGTCGGCGCTCACCGCCTTCATGCTCTGCGCGCAGTTGAGGAAATTCAAGCGTGCTGCCGGCGAACGGATCCGTTGATATACATATATATTATACATATAAACCTTGACATAAACGCAGAAATATGAATCGAATCATGATACTGACCGTCGGTCGCCAGTTTGGAAGCGGCGGCCGCGTCATCGGGAAGAAGCTGGCCGAATCGTTCGGCATTGCCTACTACGACAGGGAGCTTATTCAACTGGCTTCGCGCGAGAGCGGCCTCTGCCGCGACGTGTTCGAGAAGGCCGACGAGAAAGCGTCGGGCAGTTTGACACACGCCTTCATGCAGGGATTCTCGCACATGGGAGTGTACGCTCCGCAGCTGAACATTCTCTCGAACGAAGGGCTGTTCCAGCTGCAAAGCGACGCCATCCGCAAGCTGGGCGAGACGGAGTCGTGCGTCATCGTCGGCCGCTGCGCCGACTACATCCTGCGCGAGCATCCGCACTGCATCAGCTTTTTCATACACAACCGGATGGAGAACCGCATACGGCACGTCGTCGAGCGCCAGCAGGCAACGGCGGAGCAGGCGCGTGAACTGATCGCCAAAACCGACCGGTCGCGCGCCGCATACTACGGTTATTTCACGAACAAGACCTGGGGCAAGGCCGCTTCCTATGACCTGTCGATCGACGTTTCGGCGCTGGGCATAGACGGGACCGTAGCCTTCATGAAAGCCTTTGTGGAGAAAAGAATGAAGCAGGCAACGGACGCCGGCACGCGCAGGGGAGCATTCTGACCGTCCGCAAACACCGGACAGGCGGCTGCATGTCCGGCTAAAGCCCTTTTGAGGCGCCGTGAAATTTCAACACATCCTGCCCCGGTCCATCCGAACAGTTTTTCTACGGTAAAACCGATGCTGTAAATGAGAGGGTTATTCCCTCTCCGAGGCTGGAGGGCCGCTCTCTCCGGGGCTGGAGGGTCGCCCTCTTAGAGGCTAAAGGGTCGCCCTTTTAGAGGCTAAAGGGTCGCCCTCCCCAATACCTGCGGAAGTCCGCAAGGCGCCGTCCGCGATTCCCTGTCCGGTACGAAGGCCTGTGCATAAACAGGGAAAGCAGGCTTGAAGGCCTGCTTTCCGATACACAAAAGTAAATTTACCAAGAAAAAAGTAGAGGACTGTCCTCCTTATGTCCCCGCAAGCGTTGAATCAGTCAACGACTGCGATCTGAATCGTTTCTTCGTATATCTTCCCGTCCACGTGCAGTTTCTGAACGGTCAGGTTGTACGACCCCGCCTGCGAGACTGAAAACGAACCGCTGGCCGCATAGATAGCGACATCCGGCGAACCGGAGGCATCAATTGTATAATCCCAGACATACGCTCCGTTAACCGCATCAAAGCGGATGTCATATACTTCGCCTGTACGCAGGTTGTACGTCCCTGCGCTGGGGGGAACCGTCCCGACAAGCGCCACGTTTACCTGCGTAACGGCGACCGCCGAACGGTCTGCCGCATCAATCGAAAACGGAGAGTAACTCGATTTGACGCCATTGCCGGTTTCAACATAGTAAACGGCGCCTGTCTTGAATCTGCTCCGGAAGTTGTTCGTCACGGCCGTTGCATCCAGATAGGTAGAGTCATAGACGGACAGGGTCGCCAGATATACCTGTCCGCCGGCGATTTCGGCCTTTGTCAGCAACCCCGTGAACGGAACGGGCGTGGCAATGTTCAGCGGCAATGATTCGTTCCTGGAGTTTTTAAGCACGTAAGTCGTTACTCCGGGCGTCACATCGCTGCTGAGGGCGAGGGATATCTTCTTTCCGTTCAGCGTGGAGAGCAGTTGTTTGGGAAGGACATGCTTCTTTCCCTGCCATTCGGACAGCCGGGTACTCGTGGTCACATTGTAAATGGAGTCGATATACCAGTATTCTATCACCAGACTGGTATCCGGCAGGGCGGCCTGCGAGAGGAGGGCGCCTGCGGAAGTGATATGGGTATAGCCGAACAGGCTCATGCTTCCCGCATATCCGCTTGCCCCGGGCAATCCCGCGTCATTCTTGGGGAGGATGACTTCCTGGTAGGCCGTTCCCTGTGCGCCGTATCTCACATGCAGAATCCATTGATTGAGATTCGCCGGATTGTCGGTTACATAGGCGGTGAGATGGTCAGCCTTGTAGGCGGTTTGAATACTGTCGAAGGCATTCTTGCTTTCATTCCATTCATACGTAACCCAGTATCCCTCCTCGTCGATACCGGGAGAGCGCACGGGAATGGGTTCTCCATCCTGTCCGTTGCGTCCGGGGGGCGGAAGGGCAATCCATTCAGTCGGTTGACCGTTGAGATACCATACACTGTCGGTATGGGTGCCCGTGATCACTCCCGAACCGATCGTCCATATCGAACCCGACGTTCCGTCCGTTCCGTTTCGGATGTCAATATAGGCCGGCTGACCTGCAGAGAAGTGAATCCTGTATCCCGTGGCTGTGGTTTCCACATTCGAAATCGTACGCAGGTTGGCAATATTGTCTTGAAGGGCAAGCACGGCATTCCTCAGATCGTTCAGCACGCTGTCCTGTTCCCTGTTTTTCCCGTACAGATTGGAAATATCGTCGTCATAATTATTCCCGCACCCGGCAAAAATAACGGATACAATGCAGAAAGAAATAATACTCAGAATAATGTTTCTTTCCAAAGAAAATCTTGTTTTCATATACATCAATGTTTTAGTTATTAAATCGTTTTCTTTTATGCATGATAAAATATTCGGCTAAGGTATGGTTTTTTTGTTATATGCACATTCATTCTCCCGTTAATTCCCCTGCTTTTCAATTTTCTTTGCAGTCGATTGAAGAATATAATGAGTTTTTTTGAGTTTCTTATGCGCAGAAAGTCTACCTTTGCGGTCGATTATAAATTAATAGTTGAAGATATTATGAAGTATGGATTGTTTAGTTTAATGGTATGGGTGTCCGCACTGTGTGCCGGATTCACGGCTTGCAGCGACGATGATGATCGCGCACAGGCAATAGCCGGAACGTATAAGGGAAAAATAGTGATGGCAGGTGTCCCCATAGTTAATGAAGCGCAGATTGTGATTACGCGCGATGGCAATCGGCTTGTCACACTGAAAATGCAGGAAACGGTACTGGGCATAGATGTAAATATTGCATGCCAATCCGTTGTTCTATATAAGAACCAGCAATATGCCGTTTCGGGAGGCACCACTTTCAATATGGCAATGGGAGAGGCCGGCGCTTCGGTTCCGGTACCGGTCACTGTGGACGGTACGATTGATCAGGGCGGAGAAACAAGCATAGATATAACGGTAGAGATTCCGGGCGCACCTGTAACAGTCGTCTTCGAAGGTCAGAAGCAATGAACATGAGAAAAGCAGGGTATGCCATAGCCGTAACGGCCGTTATCTTTACTTCCTGTATCCAGGATGAAGCGCTGAATCCGGAGTCGGACATTCTTTCGCTCAATTTCCCGGAAAACAGTCTGCGAACAAAAGGAGTAGAGATATACAACGAGTACGTCGTGGCATACCCGAAAGCGAACGTCTCTCTGCGGGATTCTGACATCGTGCATATCGAACTGTCTTCCGGCGCCGACTGGCAACGGATTGCCAATCCGGTAACGAATGATACGTTGTTTTATGTCCGGGTGACTTCGGAAAGCAAACAGTACAGCAAACTGTACGCCGTCATGCAGGTAGAAAACTTTCCGGATAAATTCGACTTCGAGACATGGGTCAGACCGAACACGAGCTTTCTGTACGAAAATCCGAAGGAAGGCGCCCTGCAGTGGTATTCGAGCAATAACGGGGCATCCATTGCCTGGAGCAGCCCGGCGAAACCGGCTCGGGAATACCCTGTCCGGAAGGCGCTGCTCAATGGCAGCGGCGCTGTGGAAATGAGGACAATGGTCGGGCCCGGCAGTATTGCCGGAGGAATTGTGTTCATCCCCTGTCTGGCAGGCTCGATCTATCTGGGCGGATTCAATGCGTTGACAGGATTGACGAATCCGTTGAAATCAACTTCATTTGGAGTCCCTTTCGACAGCGGGAAACCGACTAAACTGACCGGATCCTGTTTGTTCAAAGAAGGTACGGAAGATTATATTCTCCCGGATGGAAGCCGCGACAGGATGAAAAAAGACATGTGTGACATTTATGCGGTTTTGTTCAAAACAGGCGGGGACGTACAATTCCTGTACGGCGACAATATCACCGATTCTCCCCGGATTATTGCGCTGGCTAAAATCAGGGAAGAAGATATTCAGAAGGATAAACAGATGTCCTTCGAGATAAATTTTGACTACGATGCCTATCCGACGCCTTTTTCATGGGAAGAATTAAAAAGCAACCAATACAAGTTATCCATTGTGTGCACGTCCAGCAGCAAGGGACAGTTTTACGAAGGCCGTCCGGGAAATACGCTGATTGTGGATGATTTGAATTTGTATTATGATATATCCGGCATTTAAAATGAAGCAGAAGGCGTTAGTAATACTCATCTTGATTGGCGCCTGCCTGTTCAGGATGCAAGGGCAAAGTCCCTGCTGGGAATTTAAAATCAATGCCGGTTTGAATATCGGTGCCACTTCTCCTCTGCCGTTACCTGAAGAAATCCGGAAGATAGAATCTTTTTCGCCACCGGTATTTGCCCCTCATGTAGCCTTGGAAGCGATTCGCCGGTTGAATGGGAAATGGGGCATATCTGCACAACTCGCAATTGACTATAAGGGCTTTGACGTGGAAAGCAGAGCGAAGAGCCTGTATACGGAAATTGAAATGAATAACGAGAAATATACCGGCAATTTTACGGGAAAAAACACGACCCGGATACATAATTCGTACCTCTCATTGCCGGTCACGGCTATTTACCGGATCAATGAACGCTGGGATATTCAGGCCGGAATGTATGCCGGTTATTTGTATAACGCCAATTTTAAAGGCACGGCGTCGGACGGATACATCCGGCAGGGAAGCCCGATTGGCGAGAAAACGATCATAGATCGCGCGTCGTTTGACTTTTCGGAAAAACAGCGTCTGTTTGACTACGGCGTGCTGGTTGCCGGAGAATGGAGTTTTTACCGGCGCTTTGCATTAAGAGGACAAATTGCATGGGGATTAAGTCCGTTGTTTCCGTCGGATTTTACAAGCGTACCCTTTCATATATATCATATTTACGGAACGTTGGGCATTAGTTATCGGTTGAATACAAGGTGATTGATTTTAGAATGGGAAAAAGAAGGGAAAGTTGCGGAAGCGCCATTGTCGTTGTACAACCGGTTTTATGCAAAATCTTAAAAGAATCTGATTGCTGTTGTTTTGTTATAAAAATAGATGGTCGTGAGTAAAAAAGTCGTACCTTTGACCGGTAATTTCGTTGATTGAACATGATTTTTTCAGAGTTGACAGCTATTTCTCCTGTGGACGGGCGCTATCGGGATAAAACGGAAGCATTGGCTTCCTGTTTTTCCGAATTTGCGTTGATTCGTTATCGGGTACGGGTGGAAATTGAATATTTTATTATGCTTACCGGGTTTTTGACTCAATTGAAATCGTTGGATACAAACGAAACAAGGGAGACCTTGCAACGGATTTATCTTGAATTTTCCATGGAGGATGCACTCCGGGTCAAAGCCATTGAACGGACAACCAATCACGATGTAAAGGCAGTCGAATATTTTATCAAGGAAAAATTTGATACGCTTTCGTTACAGGATTACAAAGAATTTATTCATTTCGGACTGACGTCGCAAGACATTAATAATACCGCTGTTCCCCTTTCGCTGAAAGAAGCGTTGAGGGAAGTGTATTATCCCGGACTGCAAGTTGTAATTGATGTCCTGAAAGGTTATGCCGAAGCGTGGAAAGACATTCCGATGCTGGCCAAAACGCACGGACAACCGGCCTCGCCAACACGTTTGGGAAAAGAAATACAGGTGTTTGTCTATCGGTTGGAACAGCAGGTGACTGAGTTGAAACGTATCCCGATGTCTGCCAAGTTTGGCGGTGCGACGGGGAATTTCAATGCGCATCACGCGGCTTATCCCGAATGTGACTGGAAGGCCTTTGCCAACCGCTTTGTCAACGACGTGCTGGGATTGAAACGCGAGGAATGGACGACGCAGATAGCCAACTACGATTATTTGGCGGCTCTGTTTGACGGATTGAGGCGCATCAATGTCATTCTGACGGATTTGTGCCGTGATTTCTGGCAATATATTTCAATGGAATATTTCAAACAAAAAATCAAAGCCGGAGAAGTCGGTTCGTCGGCGATGCCGCATAAAGTCAATCCGATAGATTTTGAAAATGCAGAAGGAAATTTGGGCATGGCCAATGCGATTCTGACGCATTTGAGCATGAAGTTACCCATTTCACGTTTACAGCGTGATTTGACGGATTCTACCGTGTTGCGAAACGTCGGTGTTCCGTTGGCACATATTGAAATAGCATTGAAAAGTCTGCTAAAAGGATTGGGTAAATTGTTATTGCAACAAGAGGTGTTGTCTCGCGAATTAGATGCGCATTGGGCTGTAGTTGCGGAAGCCATACAGACTGTTTTGCGCCGGGAAGGCTATCCGGAACCGTATGAAACGCTGAAAGCAATGACACGCACGAATGAAGGAATCACCGAACAGCTGATCGTGCAATTTATCCAGTCGCTGCAATTAACGGATGAAGTGAAACAGGAACTTGGAGGAATAACGCCTCATAATTATGTAGGAATTTAGTGTGTTTATTAGTATATAGTATAATAGTAATAGTGTGAAAAATGAGCAATCGTGAGACTGCAAAAGTTTAATCTCAATTGAATAAGTAAAAAATGGTAATAGAAGAAAAAGACGGATCACAGTCATATCCGAAAAGAAGTAGTAACCCGGAATATCAACGGGAAAGTGCAAGTTCGCAGGAACGGAATAATGAAAGAAAACCCGCTTATCATGCGACCCGTGACGGTAGCGGTTATCAGATGCGTGAAGATAACCGGCTGGCGCAGGGACGCCGTCCGCGCATCAAGGATAACCGGAGTGTAAATTACAACCGGACTCCTTACGGAGGAGAGTACAGGCCGAATGATAACAGAGAGGGAGGGCGTTTTAATTATCCCCCGCAGTCTTCCAGAATGGACGAAGGGCGCCCGTATCAACAGTCGGCACGTCCGGTACATCCGTATGGAAGCGGTGAACGAAGAGAATATCCGGCACGTCCGAACATGGAAAGAGGATATCCAAAACGGGAACGGATAGACGGTAATTACGACAACAATCGTCCGCAATCGCCCAATAACCGCTTTTTCGGCGGCCGTCCGGGTGATAACAGGATGCAGATGAACAGACGGCCGCAGCCGGGGGGGCGTTCGATGGCATACAACCCGAATGCGAAATACAGTCACCAAAAGCAGTTGAAATACAAGGAAGTCCTGTCTGATCCGAATGAACCGATCCGCCTGAACAAGTTTCTGGCGAATGCCGGTGTCTGTTCGCGTCGCGAGGCCGACGAGTTTATTCAGGCCGGCGTGGTGAGGGTCAACGGGAACGTGATTACGGAACTGGGCACCAAAATTACGCGGCAGGACACAGTCCTGTTTCACGACCGGCATGTGCAGATTGAAAGCAAACTGTACATTCTGCTGAACAAGCCGAAGAACTGCGTAACGACCTCGGACGATCCGAATGAACGCCTGACGGTTATGGATCTGGTAAAAAATGCCTGCAGGGAGCGCATCTACCCCGTCGGACGGTTAGACCGGAACACGACCGGCGTCTTGCTGCTGACCAACGACGGAGATCTGGCGTCCAAGCTCACGCATCCTACTTACAAGAAGAAGAAAATCTACCACGTCTGGATCGACAAGGATGTAGCCATTGAAGACATGGAGAAGCTGGCTACGGGGATCGAACTGGAAGACGGCGAAATCCATGCCGACGCCATCAGCTATGCCAACGAGGAAGACAGGAAACAGGTTGGCATCGAGATTCATTCGGGGCGGAACCGCATTGTGCGCCGCATGTTTGAAGCGCTCGGCTATCGCGTCATAAAGCTGGACAGGGTGTACTTCGCAGGCTTGACCAAGAAGAATCTCTCTCGCGGAAAATGGCGCTACTTGAATGAAAAGGAAGTAAACATGCTCCGTATGGGAGCGTTTGAATAAATTCAAAAAATCACAGTTCATGAAACGTACAAGGATCGCAGACGTGCTGGGGATGAATCCGGGCACAACCATACTGGTAAAGGGCTGGGTGCGCACGAGGAGGAGTAACAGGCAAGTTCACTTTATTGCCCTGAATGACGGGTCCGTCATTCATAACCTGCAGATCGTGGCAGATGTGGCGCATTTTAATGAAGACTCTCTGAAGGCAGTCAGCACCGGCGCCTGCATCGGGGTGACCGGGACACTGGTGGCCTCGCAGGGACAGGGGCAAAGCGTGGAGATACAGGCGGACGAAATCGAAGTATACGGCGGCGCCGACCCGGCAACCTATCCCTTGCAGAAAAAGGGACATTCGCTGGAGTTCCTCCGTGAAATCGCGCACCTGCGCCCGCGGACAAACACCTTCGGCGCCGTCTTTCGCATTCGTCACCACATGGCAATGGCGATCCATACGTTTTTTCACGAGCGCGGTTTTTTCTATTTTCATACGCCAATCATCACCGCCTCCGACTGCGAAGGCGCCGGACAGATGTTTCAGGTCACAACGCAGAACCTCTACGACCTCAGGAAGGACGAACAGGGCGCCATTCTGTATGACCGGGACTTTTTCGGCAAGCCAGCCAGCCTGACCGTTTCCGGACAGCTGGAGGGCGAACTGGCAGCGATGGGGCTGGGTGCGATCTACACGTTCGGGCCAACCTTCCGGGCCGAAAATTCCAATACGCCGCGCCATCTGGCCGAGTTCTGGATGATCGAACCGGAAGTGGCCTTCAACGAGATTGCCGACAACATGCAGCTGGCCGAAGACTTTATCAAGTACTGCGTACAGTGGGCGTTGACGCACTGCATGGACGACATCCGCTTCCTGAGCGTCCGCTTCGACGGGGAACTGGTCGAACGCCTGAACTCCGTACTGAGTCAGCCCTTTGTCCGCCTGCCCTATGCGGAAGGCATCCGAATACTGGAAAAGGCGGTTGCCGACGGACATGCGTTCGAGTTTCCGGTCTACTGGGGCGTGGATCTGGCCTCGGAGCATGAACGCTACCTGGTAGAGGAACACTTCAAGTGTCCGGTGATTCTGACGGATTATCCGAAGGAGATCAAATCCTTCTACATGAAGCAGAACGAAGACGGGAAAACGGTACGCGCCATGGACGTCCTCTTCCCGAAGATCGGCGAGATCATCGGCGGGTCGCAGCGCGAGGAAGATTACGAAAAGCTTCTGACCCGCGCACGGGAAATGAACGTACCCGAGAAGGACATCTGGTGGTATCTCGACACCCGGCGTTTCGGAACGGCGCCCCATTCCGGCTTCGGCCTGGGATTTGAACGCCTGCTGCTGTTCGTAACCGGCATGGCGAACATCCGCGACGTGATTCCCTTTCCGCGCACGCCCAACAATGTGGAATTTTAAGAAGTAAAACAACCGATAAAAATACAGAGGATGAAAACAGTAAGAGTACTTTGCCTGGCGCTGGCCGTCATGCTGGCGCCGGCAGCCGTTCAGGCACAGTTGAGTTTCGGCGTAAAAGGCGGCGTGAACATCGCCACCGTCAAGTTCGACCGCGACGTGATCGCTTCGCACAACATCACCGGCTTTCAGCTCGGCCCGATGCTCGAATACGTGAAACCCTCGACAGGGTGGGGGATGGATGTTGCGCTCCTGTTCATGCAAAAGGGATTTGAAGCGTACAACCGGACGGTCAAAAACAACTACCTCGAGATACCCCTCAACCTGAAATGGAAGATCATGACGCCGCTCGTCAAACCCTACGCCTCGGCAGGCCCCTACGCCGGGTTTCGCATGGGCGGCAGGAAAATATGGGAGATAAACGACCTCTACAACGACGTCAAGGGGCAACTGAAAGCCGGCAACTTCAGCGCCGGACTGAACTTTGCCGCCGGCGTCGAGGTATTGAGTTTCCTGCAAGTCGGGCTGAACTACGACTGGGGACTGACGGGCAATTACAAGGCCTTTGACGTCTCCAATCCGCAGGAATACACGGGGAAATCCCACACCTGGTCGCTCTCGGCCGCCGTCCTGTTCTGACGCCGGTAAAAACCGTCAAAGCAACGGCAGACTTGAACGCGGGAATTCCAATGACGGTTGACTTTCCACGCAAATGTTTATACTTTACGCGGGATGGTTTTGTGCATAGCATCCGTCCCGGTCGTGTTCGGAAGCGTATCGAAAGCGTTTCCCCGCAGGGGAAGCACTTTATGAACCGTATGCTTCAGCTTGCGGACAGGAAATGAGTACTACCGTGCTTGGCACACGATCACTACCGTGCTCGGCATACGATCACTACCGTCCCCGGCACACGAGTACTACCGTCCCCGGCACACGATCACTACCGTCCCCGGCATACGATCACTACCGTCCCCGGCACACGAACACTACCGTACTCGACACACGAGTACTACCGTCCCCGGCACACGAACACTACCGTACTCGACACACGAGTACTACCGTACGCCGAAACCGTAAGCTGAAGCATACGGTTCATAAAGTGCTGTCTCTGCGAGACAGGCCAATGCACAAAATCATGCCGCGTAAAGTATAAAACAAACAGAAAGATGAAAACAAAGATTCAAAGATTCGTTTCGCGCAGATCTGCGCAGATTTTGATGACTTTTTGTCTGCGGCATCTGCGCAGAAATCCCTTTCATCTGCGTGAAACCTTGAATTTTTGAAACCTTGAATCTTTGAATCTTTGAATCTTTTTCCTACTTTTGCCGGCAAATGAAACGTTACGCATGAGGAAATTCAGATTCAGTCATTCGAGGATGGGGTTGTTGCCGGCCGGTTTGTATCTGCTTGCGCTGGTCAGTTCCTGCGCCAACATGTCGACGCCCAACAGCGGGCCCTATGATGAAACGCCGCCCCGGTTCCTGCGCAGTACCCCCGCTCTCCATGCTACGCATTACGAGGGAAAGAGGATCGAAATCGTGTTCGACGAACTGATACAGATCGACCGGCCTTCGGAAAACGTGATCGTCACCCCGCCGCAGAAAAACCTGCCGGTCGTGCGGGCGATCGGGAAAAAGGTAAAGGTGGAACTGAAAGATACGCTGAAGCCGGATGTGACGTATACGATCGACTTTACCAATTCCATCTCCGACAACAACGAAAAGAATGTCTTTGAAAATTTCAGCTTCGCCTTTTCCACGGGCGACCGGATCGACTCGCTCGAAATCGCCGGGATTGTACTGAATGCGGAAAACCTGGAACCCATGCCGAATATCATGGTAGGCCTGCACGCGAATCCGGCCGATTCGGCGTTCACGACGGAGCCGTTCCTGCGCACCTCGAAAACAAACGAACGCGGCCGGTTCGTCATCCGCAACATTGCGGAGGGCAGTTACCGGCTCTATGCGCTGAACGACGTCAACCGCGACTATCACTTCGACCAGCCCGGCGAGGAAATCGCTTTCCACGATTCCCTCATCACGCCCGGCTTCGAGTTTGCCACCCGTCAGGACACGCTCTGGAGAGACTCGCTCACGGTCGACACCATCCGCACGGTCGGCTACACGCGCTTCCTGCCGGACAACGCGGTGCTGCGCCTCTTCAAGGAAACGTTCCAGCGCCAGTACATGCTTCGTCCCGAACGGACGCAGCCGCACCTGTTTGCCCTGAAATTCAACGCGCCGGTCGATACCTTGCCCGGGCTGGCGCTGCTGGACGGCGAACCGGCCGAAGAGAACTGGTATCTGACGCAGCGGATGGACGGCAACACGACGCTGAACTGCTGGATCACCGACTCGACGGTCTGGAAGCGCGATACGCTGCACCTGCAAGTCTCGTACCTCAAAAGCGATTCGCTCAATATCCCGCGTCCGCAAACCGACACGATTCACCTGTCCCTGCGCAGGCAGCCGCCGGTTGCCACCCCGAAGAGAGGAAGGCGGGGAAAGAAGGACGCGCCGGAGGAGGTCGCGTATCTGCTTCCGCAACTCATGCCGGGCGGATCGGCAGACCTGGCCGACACGGTCTTCCTTGTCTTCGCCGAGCCGGTGCCGAACCTGTCGAAAGAAGACATGCTGCTGGAACAGCAGCAGGATACGCTCTGGACGGCCGTCGACTTCACCTTTTGCCAGGACAGCGCCAACATCCTGAAATACCGTATCGAGCGACCCTGGAAATATGAGGAACATTACCGGCTGACGATTGATTCGGGACGTGTCCACGGTCTCTACGGACAATGGAACAACGTGTTTCAATCGACGCTCAACTTCAAGTCGAAGGATGAATACGGACACCTGTACATCAACATCGAGGGCGTTACGGGTCCGGCATTTGCAGAACTGCTGAACGCCAGCGACGTTCCGGTACGCAAAGCCCCGGTGGAACAGGGCGGAGCGCTCTTTATGAACCTCAGACCGGAGAAGTATTATGCGCGGGTCGTACTGGATGCAAACCGGAACGGCGCGTGGGACACGGGCGACTATGCGGAAAAGCGACAGCCGGAGGAGGTCTTTTATTCGCCCAAGCTCTACGAGGTACGCTCCAATTTCGAGATCGAAGAAACGTGGAATGTCCTCTCGTTGCCGGTTACAGCCCAGAAGCCGATGGAAATAACGAAAAACAAACCGAAAGATGTCACAAGGAAGAAACGCAACCACAGGGAAGAAGGCCGGTCACAGTCGGGCAGCAGCGGCGGTCTGGGAGGCGGTCTGGGCGGTCTGGGAGGCGGCAGTCTGGGCTTTTAGCCGCATGAAGCTGTGGGCAGTCTTTTGCGGACTGCTTCTTCCGGCGGGGACGCGGGCGCAATACCTTCCGCAGGCCATGACGCTGAACATGGGGGAAGAGGTGACGTATGACGTGTATTTCAAGTGGGGACTGCTGATGTCGCGCGCCGGCGAGGGGAAGTTGACGCTCATGCCGTCCGTGTACGGCGGGAAATCCGTATCGAAATACCGGATGACGTTCCAGACCGGCAGGTTTTTCGATTCCATCTTCGCCATGCGGGACACGATTGACTGCTATTATGCGCCGGACTATGCGCTGCTGCACAGTTCGAAGCGCATCAACGAAGGCGGATTTTACCTGATAGACGAACTGACGTTTTCCTACCCGCAACCGGAACAGACATCGGTGCATTGCCTGCAGTATACGCCCGAAAGGGTAAGGATCGACACGGCGGTATCCGTTGCGTCGGGATACGTGTTCGACATGCTGGGCGCCGTCTTTTTTCTCCGCACGCTGGACTGGACATGCCTGGACGCCGGGGCAGTTTTTCCGTCGACGGTAGCCGTCGGCCGGGAGTTGATACCGATCAGCTACCGCTACGCCGGCGAAGCCACCGTGGAAAAGGACGGCACGCAGTACCGGACGCATCATTTCTTCATTGATATTCACGACAAGGCCTTTTCGCAAAGCAAGTCGGCCGCCGAAGTGTGGGTAGGCAAGGACGAAAACCACCTTCCGGTCAAGGTTCGCAGCAAGCTGAAAATCGGCTATGCGGAAATACACTACAAAAGTTCCGCCCGGCTGAAAGCGCCGTTGCGTTGCCGGAGAAAAGAGTGAATCCGGAAAAGACGATAAGACAGGTTTTATCCGCAACGGTCAGTTCCACTCAAGTATACAGGGAGACGAAAAGCATTGGGAAGCAATGTCGGAACAGGGCGTATGGCATATCGTGCAGCCGCGGGAAACAATATGGATATTCGCATCAAAAATGATCTGAAAGGCAGTATTGGCAAGGTGATCAGGCAAAAATAAAAGATTATTTTTTGCAGAGCACAAAAAAAGCACTACTTTTGTGCCCTGGATTCCGCAGGGGGTAGAGAAGCGGTTTCGGAAAAGAAATCCACCCCCGGGACATAACCTGTTAGAAATAAAAGAAACAGATGTACGTAATTGTAGAAATTAATGGCCAGCAATTCAAGGCCGAAAAAGGGAAGAAGTTGTTCGTTCACCATATCCCGGATGTTGAAAACGGTGCAACCGTTGAATACGACAAGGTATTACTGGTAGATGCAGATGGTGAAATACGGGTAGGGACGCCGGTTATCGAAGGCGCCAAAGTGGTAGTCGAAGTGTTGTCTCCACTGGTAAAAGGTGACAGGGTGCTGATTTTTCACAAGAAAAGAAGAAAAGGCCATCGCAAGTTGAATGGCCACCGTCAGCAGTTCACCGAAGTGAGTATTAAGGAAATTGTAGCTTAACGTTTAAACAGACAGTAGAAAATGGCACATAAAAAAGGAGTAGGCAGTTCGAAGAACGGCCGCGAATCGGAAAGTAAACGGTTAGGTGTAAAACTTTTCGGCGGCGAGTTTGCCAAGGCAGGCAACATCATCCTCCGTCAACGGGGAACGGTACATCATCCGGGTGAAAATGTCGGCATCGGCAGGGATCATACGATCTATGCACTGATCGACGGAACAGTGGTTTTCCGCAGGGGAAAAAACAACCGGTCGTATATTTCCATACAAAAAAGGGAAACGGTAGCGGAAGGATAAAACACCGGCAAATTGCGTCCGCAGGGCGCGGTTTATCAACGTTCGCCCGTATTGCCGGGCGGGTAACGCATGAAAACAGGATACTCAAACGGGTATCCTGTTTTCGTTTTCTGCGCGGCGCCTGCAATATCCGGAACGGCTCCCTGTTGTGCCGTAAAGGGATTCGGTCTTTCAGAGTCCATCCATATTCCGGTTACCCCTCTTCCTCCACATTTCATTTTCAATACAACAACGCTGGCACAAGCGGTTCAAAATATCGGCAACGTTGAATGCTTGCTTAGAAATAATACATAAAGAGCGCGACGATGCGGTGGTTGGTGACCGAATGAGTGTTCCACACCGTGCCGTTGACCAGATTGATCGCCCCGTACCAGCCGGTGGCGGCCTGGTATTCCACTCCCGCCTTCCAGTGCGGCAGGTTATAGCTGAGCTGTGCACTGACCGACATCAGTTGATCCAGATACATTCCCAGTCCGTAGATTTTATCTTCGCTCACCAGCTGTTTCGCCGTGCCGAGGTTTTTCGTGTATCCGCCGAAAAGTCCTCCCTGCCACCGTTTTCCGTAGACGGCATTTATCCAGCTGGTCGAATGCCGGAAAGGCGTATACTGCTGTTCCCCCGTGACGGCATCAATAGCGCTCACGCCGTAGCCGCCCACCAGCGCGGTATGGTTCATGTTCGAGGCCAGTACCGTCTTGCCCGCCAGATAGAGCAGACCCTGCGTATAGCGGGCGTGCGCTTCATAGGAAAGCGAGGTGATACGCTCGTTCACGCGATACGTATGGCCGTTCAGCGTCGACTGCAACCGGGGCTTCTGCGAGAGCAGTTCCACGCCTGCTCCGGCCTGAAAACCGCCGCGTCCGTAATCCAGTCCCAGGCAAAGCTCGGGCAACAGACTGTTCTTCTGATAATCTTCGGTCTTGCCGGCCGGCCCGGTAGACAGGTACATCAGTTGATAGACGGCAGCCGCCTTGACCGCAAACCCGTTGCGGCTGTAGCGGTACTGAATCGTCGGGCTGCGGTTGAAGGGCTGGAACGGCGCGCCGGTCGAGAGGTTCAGCACCTGCGGAGCTACTTCGCCGAAAAACGGATGCCACGTCTGCCCCAGCAATACGGACGAGCCGCTTTCCCACTCCAATTTCGCCCATGCCTGCCGGACGCGCAGCAAAAACGTGAGGCCGGCGCTGCCCCCGAAGTCGGCTTCAATCAGGGCAGACGATTTCGCCTTCCCGATGTCCGGCCCGTGCATATTCATTCCCAGCCGCGACGCGAGGGTATAAAAACTGCTGCCGGGTTGGGCGTTCAGGTCGTTCCCGTTGACGTCGGGCATGCGGTCGTTGGGCAACAGGTAAAACAGGCCGTCTACCACTTCCGTGTTCTGTCGGGAATTGGCGTACAGCTCGCCGCGTACAAAGCCGTAAAAGTCATACTCGAAGCCCTCGCGCTGGGCGTGCGCCGGGGCAAGTATCCCCAAAAGGGAAACCATTGTCAAAAAATATCGGTTCATTCTATTCATTATAAGTTATAATTATCCGGTAATTCCCGTCGCACCGTAAAGCGCTCCAGGCCGTCGCAGGCATCATCCTGCATCCCGTTTTTCCGTTCATTCCGTCTTTATTTTACGATTGTTGCCGTCGGTTCGGATGATCCGAGTTGCTCTTCCAGCATTTTGATAAAGTAGCCGCCAACGACCGAACGGGCGCGAAAGCCGACGTGTTGCGGCTTGTCGGTATAGTACCAGTCGGTCATGGGAATGCGGTCGGTCGTTTCATTCATGAACCGGTGGAGCGGACGGATCAGCTTTTCAAACGTCTCCCGGTCCCTTGCCAGCGTGGCAGTCCATACAATCCAGTCCGCCTTGGTGTACGTCTTGCGATTGTCCAGCGGCAAACCGTACGTGTTCTGTACCGTGAGGTAGTAGGGGAGTTCCTTTTCAGCGACCGTTTCGGGAAAAATACCCCACTTCAGCAGTTTGTCCCAGACCAGGTTGTATTTCTGGCTCCAGGTGTGCGGCTGGTCGAAGGTGAGGCGGTAATGATCGCCGTCGTCGGCCATTTTGACCCATTCGGCCGCCATGTCGAAAGCCTGCCGGGTATATTTTTCGGCCACCTCCTTTTTGCCGAGCGCTTCGGCCAGGTATCCGCAGGCGGCGACGCCCATAATGGCTTTGACGGACAGGTTGGCGTTGTGGGCAAAATGTCCGGCAAAATCGTCCGTACAGAGCTGGTTTTCGGGGTCAAGTCCCTTTTCCGCCAGATAGTCCGCCCAGGTGGTCAGCGTCTCCCAGTGCTTTTCGGCATACGAGGCATTCCCTTCCCTCACGGCAATGGCAGCGGTGATCACAAGCATGTTCCCGGATTCCTCCACCGGCATGTCGCCCCCGTAGGTCTGTCCGTTTGCCTGCGGATACGTGCCCACGTCGTGCGCCGCAAAAGGCTTCGTCCACCGTCCGCTTTCGCTGAAGTAGAAGATGTGGTTCAGCAGCCCCTTGGCCAGTTCGGGATTGTAGAGCAGGAAGAGGGGCGCCGAGGGATAGGTGATGTCTACCGTCCCGATGGAACCGTTGCTGAAGTTTTCCTTCGACAGGAAGAGCAAGTCCCCGTTCGGCGCTTCCACCAGCTTGTGCGCGGCAACGGCCTGGCGGTATGCCAGGGCGCACAGTTCGGCATACTCCTTGCCTCCGGCGGCGGCCGCCTGCGAAAGCAGTTCGCCGTCGAAGGCGTCGCAGCGGGCTTTCAGGCTCGCATAATCCCCGTCGGCCTGTACGAACACGGACTCGATGCTCCGGCGGCCGTCCCTGTTCCAGTACGGGCGCAGGTTGTCGCCGAAATACTGAATGGAATATACATCGTCGTAGCCGATCATGATTTTTCCGGAAACGGGTTTCCCGACGGAACCGAGCGACTGCGCAACCGCCAACTTGTCGTGTCCGTCGGCCGCAGCCGCCGCCTTGCCGATCCATCCCTCGGAGCCGAAGGCTGCACGGATCGCGTATTCGTCGCCGGCGGCATACGTGGCGTCCGCCTTTCCGGCGCACAGGTAGACATACCCCCAGTCGATACGCACGTTATCGCCCTTTTTCTCCAGTATCCGCTGCGAAACGCTTCCGGCCTTGAGGAACACCAGTCCCTCTTTCTCGAACGTTTCGGAGCGGCTTTGCTGTCCGGGCTTGTCCAGCGCCCATGCGGGCGACGCCTCGAAGTAAATCTCCACCCGGTGC
Organism: Tannerella sp.; assembly: GCA_031288935.1. Classification (GTDB taxonomy): domain Bacteria; phylum Bacteroidota; class Bacteroidia; order Bacteroidales; family Tannerellaceae; genus Tannerella. The sequence goes on along the minus strand of JAITQL010000166.1, from coordinate 1,949 downwards.
TTTTTCCCGTCGGCGGGCGTCACTTGATACGAAATGTAATTCACCGGCCGTGAAATCAGCTCCAGGTCGTTCATCAGCAGCGGAGCGGTGAAGGTCAGTTGCAGATCGACCGCGCCGCAGGCAAAGCGGTAATGCGTCTGGGTAGCCTGTACATCGACGGACTTCTGCACCGCGGTTGCCTCCAGATACCTTTGTCCGGACGCCTCCACGTGCAGTCCGAAATCAACCAGCGCGCCGCCGGTATGATTGTGACCGTGCGCCGCAATCACGGTACGCCCCTGCTTCAAGGTCTGCAAAACGGCCTCCGGCAGGACTGTCACCACGTTCTTCTGCCACTTGTGTCCGGTATTCACCACCTCGATCCCGTTGACATACAACTCAAACCCGTCATCGTGCGAATATTCGAGATACACCTTTTTCCCGGAAAGATCTTCGTCCAGCACGATCTCGCGCCGCACCCACAGATCCGTCCCGTCCCCTTCCCACAGGGTTTGAACCGCCGTCTCTTCCCTTGTGCCGAAAGCAGCCGCGCCCTCCGTCCAGGCGCTGTCGTCGAAACCGGGCGCCTGCCAGCCCTCCGCCGGTTCAACGCGCGAATAGCGTCCCGTCCACGGCTCCGTCTCGGCCATTCGCGCAACAGCCAGCAAAGGCGCCTCCTCCGTCCCCATGAAACGATACACCGTACCGTCGACGCGCAGGGCGCCGATCAGCGGGAATTTCTCGCCCGTCCAGTGACGCACCGGCCCGTCATACAGCCGGTCGGTAAACGACCAGGCGCTGGTATACGGATCCACCGTCACCAGCGGATAGGCCGGTGCACGCAAACCGTTCGTTACTGATGCCGTTTCCATCCGCTCCGCCTGGTGGCATCCAGCCAGCAAAGTAAATGCCAGAACTATCCGGCCAATCTTCAAATGATTCATAGATTTTTCCTTATTAAATACATAAAAACAACTGTACCTGTCAACAGCTTGCAAAAATAGGTAAAAAACGGAACACGGGATGTGTTTTGAATAGAATAATCATGCAAAAACTTTCATGCCGGCACAATCCCTGTTTTTTCCGGCTCTCGACCCGGCGCTTCCGACATCCGTTCCATAACATGTAAACTCCGGTTTCGCGCTTCGGAGCGGGAGGGTTCCATTTCTCCCCGGCCTTTTTTTATGTTCACGACGGAAACAGGGCAGAAGAGGTTTGCCGCGTCCCGGTCGGTGAAACGTTGCACCGAATCGCGCAAAAAGAGCCGAAAGTAGCAAAATGACAGCATTTACCCTATAATTATGTACAAATAGCACATAATTATGGCAAACTTTGAATTGCAGTACGGAGAATATAATTATGATCGAAAAGACCCTAATTATGGCTCACGAGGTCAAAAACAGGCCAAAAAAGGCCATATTTATGGCCGAAAATAGCAAAATGATAGCATTTTCCCCATACCGATGTACTATTTGTACATAATTATGGCAAATGAGACCCTATTTCCCGTCTCGAAGACGTTTCCGTCCGGCGGGATGAACCTCTGCCGCGTCCGAAATAACCGGACATTCTACCCCATTATTAGGTAAGATGATGCGGCAAAATGCCTATAAATAGGGATTTTCGGAAACTTTTATAACAGCTACCTTTGCCGTCAAAAAAAACGAATGACAAAGTACACGTTGGTTTTGGTTGGGGTGTTCTGTACGTCCTTGTTTTCATTTTCTTTCGCTCAAAATGCCGTTAATCCGGTGAAAGTCGCCGGAGACAGCATCGGGGAACGGATTTATGACCTGGACGAGGTCGTCGTGACCGGAACGCTTACCGCCCGCACTTTGAAGAATACGCCGGTATTGACACGAGTTATTTCGGGAAATGATATCCGGCAGTCGGGCGCCACGACCGTACTCGAAGCGCTGGAAGATTTTGTTCCCGGCGTGAATTTTACGCCCAATCCGATGGGTGACAAT
>JAITQL010000097.1 GCA_031288935.1 Tannerella sp. | reverse complement strand
CTGAAACCCCGTCCCTACACAGTTTTTGATACATTTACAACAGACCGTTTTCATCGTCGGTCATTCAATCCGGATCATTCACTATTCCTTTAATATCCACATGACGCCGTTGTTGGTATCTCCTTCGCCGAATTGACGCGCAACGGCGGCATCCGTATTTTCCTTGTTGTACGTATACTCCGATTCGGGATACATCCAGCGCACGGGCATCCTGTCCGAAGGTTCGTTCAGGTTCGATGCCGGATTGACCGGGAAAGCCGGGACGCCGGTACGTCTGTATTCAAAAAAACTCTGGTTGGCGACCTGTAGAAAATTCATCACGTATTTTTGCAGAATGATTTGCCGTATCTGTCTGTCCGCACGGTCGGCAAAAGCAACTTCCGCACCTTGCAGATACGTGTCGACATAATCGTCCGTAATCTTCATGTCGTGATGAAACATCGGATCGTCGGGCGTATGGTCGGCCGTAAACTTCATGGCGGCGCGAACGCCCGTCTCGTAATACGCGGCGGCATCGCCGGCAAGCAAGCCGCGCACGGCGGCTTCGGCCAGGATGAAATTCATGCCGGCATAGGTCAGCAGACACGTGGGTTCGCCGGCCGGCAACTGGCTGTAACGCTCGTTGAGCAGGGAAACGTTTCTTTCTACAATGACGCCCTGCGCTTCCGTGAATGGCAGGGTGGGATCGACGCCGCAATAGGCATTCCAGTCCGTATGGGAAAGCCCCGACGCCTCGGATACCAGCGTGGGTTTGGCGTAATAGAACAGACGCCTGTCGCCCCACAGCTTCAACGTGTCGACCAGTATGGACGTGGAATTGAAGAAATGGATGGAATTGTTTCCTTCCTTGTAGAAAGGATACTTTTCTCCCGTCCGGTCGCTGTGAACCAGCTGGCAATTGTCGGAGCCGGACGTAAAGAGCGGACGGCTGCCGGTGATTGTCTGGAAACGCTGCCTGACCTGAAGGTCGGGATCGTCGGCTTTCCTGTACAGGTTGATCAGCAGCTGGAGCTGGAGTACATTGACGGCCTTTCGCCATTTTGCCGGATCGCCGCCATAGACGATGTCGCCCTCGAAATGTGTACCGGCAGCAAAAAGCCTGTCGGCTTCGTCCAGTTCATTCAGCAAGCCAAGAAAAACCTCCTTTTGCGTATCGTACTCCGGATAGTAAATCCCTTCATCTCCGGCCATGCTCTCGCTGTAGGGAATATCGCCTGCACGCATCGTCATGTCGAAATACTTGCAGACCCGGACGAAATGTCCCAGTGCAGCATAGGAGTTTCTTTCCTCCTCGTTCGTGGCAAATTCGACCATGCCTTTCACATTGTTGAGTATCGTCATGCTCTTGAAATCAGCCCGCCGGAGCCGGTTATAGATATAGTCGTTCAAGAGTTCGCTCGAAAGCACGTCTTTGGCCAGCATGTCGTCATCCATTGTATACGTTTCGCGCGTGACGGACATCAGCAACTTCGTGGCCAACATGCCGGAGGTCACCATTGTCGTCGCATTCGGATTGGTATTCTGATCTTCCAGCCCGTCGCAACTGCTCAGGCCTGCACCGGCTGTCCACAAACCGATCAAACTGTATATTGCATACTTTTTCATATTCTGCCTTGTTATTAAAATTCAACTTTCAGATTTATTCCCGCGTAGCGTCTGGAAGGAGAAGCCAGGTCGTCCCTGTGCTTGTCCGGGTCGGCATATTTGTATTCCTTTGTCCAGAGCAGCAGATTTTGCCCGACCAGCGCGACCGAAAGACGCTTCAGTCTGCATTTTTGTACCGTCGCCTTCGGCACGTCGTAAGCAAGCGACAGTTCGCGGAGCTTGAAGAAGGTTTCGTCAAAATTCAACTGCGGCCCGTTGCGCCAGTATCCCTTGATATAACCTTCGTAGGAAACCGGCACATCGTTCGGTGCATACGTCCGGCTGTCGGAAACAATCCGTCCGTAGGAATCGTATGTCACTTCTCCCGAAACGATTTTCACCCCGTCAGCCAGATAGGGCGCCTTGTTCCCGTTCACCACTTCGTCGTATCGCCACTGGTTGTCGGTATCCGGATGTGCCCCCGTTTGCCACATGCGCCTGTTTGTCCCCGATTCGGACATGCCGCCCACGCGGCCGTCCAGACTTATGCTCAGCACAAAGTTCATATAGCTGAATACATTGGTCAACCCCCATTCCCAGTCGGGATTTTGATAGCCGATGCGGGTTTGATAGTCGCTCAGGCGGGGAAAACCGCTGTAAAGGATGAGGTCTTCTTCCGAGTAATTAAATTCGCGGGCGGTAAAGGCATCCGTACGGGCGCCGACATACGTCCAAAGGTTATCCGCGCTGTACTGTTCGTCCAATTTGGCGAAGTAGATTCTGGAAGTCGACCAGTTAAGGATCGCGTTCCACGCAAAGTCTTTTGTCTGCACCGGAATGGCCTCCAGCATGAGTTCGGCGCCTTTGCGCACCCATTCCTCATTGGTGTTGACCAGTTTCTGTTCATATCCGGACATGGCCGAGATGTTGACCTTCGTCGTATTGTTGTAAGTCAGCTTGTCGTAGTAGCTGAAGTCGACTTTCAGGCGGTTTCCGGGGAACAGGTAGAAGGCGGTTCCCACTTCCCAGGTGCGGTTGGTAATCGGCTTTATATTTCCGCGTATGTAGACGGGATAAACGGCCGTATTCAGTCCGTTCCATACGTTGCCCGTAACCGTATAGGACTGATTCAGGTCGTAGATTTCCAGGTCTTTTTTGGATACCGTCCATGCGCTTCTCAGTTTCCAGAAATGAAACCAGTCCGGCAGTTTGATCAATTCGGACATGACGACGCTTCCGCCTGCCGAAGGGTAGAAATAGGAATTGTCGTCAGAGGGCAGTGTAGACGACCAGTCGTTGCGTCCGGTCAAATCCAGGTAGAACGCGCTGCGGTATCCGACCGTCATTTTTCCGAACAGACTGTTCACCTGTTTCCGTTTCCTGTCCGTTTCCACATCGGGACTTTCTACCGAGGCTTTCAGCGAATAGAATCCGGGAATGGACAGTCCGTTGCGCGTTGTGGCCTGCAACAGGCGGGTCTGGTAGGCATAGACGGAACCTCCGAACAATCCTTCGACGGAGAATTTGTCGAACCTTTTGTCGATCATCAAAAAGAGATCGTTGTTGAGTGTATATCCGTAATCGCTCCGTTCACGGTAATACCCCTTGTCCGTTCCTCCCCAGAAACGCTGGGAATTGATGCCGGCGGGCGCACGCCGCTGCGACTGATTGATGTACAGGTCTATCCCGGAGCGCAGCAGGGCTTTCATCCAGGGCAATATCTGATAGTTGACGGAAAACATGGCGTTGCCTTTGTTGTTGTCCACCGTGTTTATCTTTTCATACGCCATCAGATAGGGATTGTCATACCAGTTTTCGTAATGAAAGTTTTGCACTTCATTCGGTTTTACCCAGTAATCCTTCAACGGTCTTATATCATATTCCGG
>JAITQL010000083.1 GCA_031288935.1 Tannerella sp. | reverse complement strand
TCGACATTTGATCCCCTGCCGGGGTTATTCAAAAATTCAAAGATTCAAAAATTCAAAGATTCAAAGATTCGTTTCTCGCGGATGAAAGGGATTTACGTTACTCATCATTCTTCATTATTCATTCATATTGCTTTCCCCGCTGCTACAAGGGAAAAATTTTAAATTTTTATGAATGTAAAGCGGGTGCGGATGTAGAATCCTGTTTACCTTTACATCCGATTTAAAGAAAAAAAAGGATGTCTTTCAAACCGTATCTTCTTTTCTCAAAAAACAGCGGTTTCCGTTCGCCGGAAGCTGTTGTAAGATATTCCGAACCGGGTACACCCGCTTGTCAGGCCTGTACACCCGATCCGGCATCCGGCATGCTCATTTCAAAATCCTGTCGACAGGGAGCGGAATTTTGTCGACACGGAATGAAATCCTGTCGACAGGAAACAGAATTTTGTCGACACGGAATGAAATCCTGTCGACAGGAAACAGAATTTTGTCGACAGGAAATAAAATCCTGTCGACAGGAAACAGAATTTTGTCGACAGGAAATAAAATCCTGTCGACAGGAAACAGAATTTTGTCGACACGGAATGAAATCCTGTCGACAGGAAATAAAAGTTTGTCGACTCAATCCGAATCTATTAAAAACGATTTATATATACGGTCTTATTTCAGGAAAAATCAATCGGAATGTTTTATTTAAAAATTAGAAGAGTATGAATAACAGAGATTTTGTTCCGACCAAAGAGTCGGATTTTCGTGAGTGGGAAGGATTTTTGATGGCGTACATTGCATCCAGAATCGGCCAGTGGCATATCCCCGAAGGACACTGGATGACTTTGGCAAATGCGCAGGAGGAGTATGAAATGAAGTATGGCCTGGCCGACAATCCGGCGACGCGGACACCGGCTGCCATACTGGACAAGCACGAGTCCAGGAGGGCGTTTGTCGCTCTGCTGCGGCCGTTTCTGGCGTCGTACGTAACGAGCGGTCTGGACGTGACGGATGCCGACCGGGTGAACATGGGGCTGCCGGTACACAGCAAGTCGCACACGCACCATCCGGTTACGTCGCTGCGCCCGACGGTCGCCGCTTCGGGAGCCGGTGCACGCGAAGTGGATATGAGGTTTTTTCAACCCGACGGCTCGAAGGCGAAACCGGAGCATGTCACCGGCATCCTGTTTGCCTACACGGTGAGCGGTACGCCCGTGGAAGACCCGAACACGCCGGAGGAGACGTTTTCGGAAACGGCGTATTTCTCCAAAACGGCGGAAAAAATGTACTTCGCTCCCGAACAGAGCGGACAGTTCCTTTGCGGACATGCCTGCTATACCAGTCTGACGGGCGAACGGGGACAGTTCGGCAATCTGATCTGCATCCGGATTCCGTAGCGCGGAAAAGTGCAAAAGTTCATTTTCCCGCCGTGGCGGGGGGAGGGACGTACAAAAAGAAGAGGTTACCCTGATTTCAGGGTAACCTCTTTTAAATTAAACAGGTCTGCAACTGTTACAGATTCCGGATCATTCCGGCAAAGAATACGGCTCCCGTACTCTTTTCCTTGATGAAATAAATAAATGGACGGTTAAATTCCAGTACAGGAGTAGCGTTTTTCATATTGGGGACAATATCCATAATGATGCCTGTTACTCCTGCAGCTTCGGTACCTTCTTCGTTCACTTCGATAAATGTTTTTTGCAGTACCCGGTCTACTGTTAAGTTTTCATCCGCGATCAACGAAAAATCAGCGTCTCCGAATATCGACGTCATGCCTAAAGTCTTTAAATCTTCCTTCAATTCTCTTGTGTATTCGATTTTAAAACGGGGCAGACGGAGTTCGAGACTCTGCAAATACATTCCGGACACATACTTTTTCCAGGCAGCAGCATCCAGATTTTCAATAATGGAAGCCAGCGACACATCCTTGCCCGGAAGCAGCAGCACCATGCCGAAGGCTTCGTTGCCGTAGGGCAGTTCAACGAGTTCAAATGCCGCTTCCTGCCGGTAGTTTAAACCGACTTTCTTTCCGAAATCCATCATCCTGACATCCTGCGCAGCGCCGGAGGCATTGTAGAACGGGGCGTCTTTCGTGTTCTCCGCATCGAAATGCAGCGTCCAGTCGCCTTTGAAATACAACGCATTTACCAGAAACATGCGCATGGCCGGATTCAACGTCTCCAGAAAGTCGGGGATAAGGTCGTGCGTTTTTTCGGCAATCCATCCGTTAATCAGCCCAAGCGTGGCAGGATCGGAAAAATCCACATTCCGCGCCTCGGCGTCAAAATACGTTTGATTCACTTCCTTAAACGACGGCAACACCGGAAAGCCATTCCGAATCCAGAGGGCATTGGCGCTTTCAAAACTGACGCCTGCATCCAGTTCCAGCATGGCTTTCACCATTTTCCGGAAATAGCCGTTCACGTCGTCTCTTGTCTGTTCGCCATAGCCCAGTGCGGTTTGAATCTGTGCCTGCGTCTCGCCGGCGGCGCCGTTGTTAAGCATGGCCAGCGCCAGCGTCGCGCTCAAGGGCGACAGAAAAATGTTTTCCTCTTCCTTCTCAGTCCGGAAGACTTCCTTCAGCAGTTCAAACGCAAAGGCATTGTTTCCCTGCAAAACGGCCTGTTCGCCTTTGGTCAGGACAATCTCTTCGCGCGGCGTCACGGGAACGGTTTCCTCAGTCTGGGGAGGCGGTGGAAGCTGTTCCGAATCATCTTTCGTCGAAAGATCGTCCGAGTTACATGCGTATAATCCATACAATACGCAAATCATACCTAAAATCACTTTTTTCATAATCCAATCGCTTTAATAAAATCAATAATGGAACGAATTTGTTTTTACGGCACCAAAAGTATCACAAATACACAGACTTCACAAGAAACAAGTCAATATTTAACGGCGTTTACATATTTCTCCTTTATTGACTGCTGTAAAGTTAACGGTTTCTCATAGCGCCTCAAAAAAAAAGCTTTAGCCTTTTTCTCCCGAAGCGTCGGTACATGACTAAAAACAATTAACTTTGCCACGCTTGAAAATGATTCGTCAATATGATCTGGAAGAGCACAAATACATTATATAATATACATAAAGCAGTCTGCGGCATGATAAACCCGATCCGAAAGCTGTCCCGAAGAAAGAAGACCTGCCTGGCGGCAGCGGCTGTTCTGCTGACGGCCTACGTGTGCTGCCTCCCGAGCCGGCTGTTCGACGTGCCTTACGCTACGGTGGTGACCGACCGCAACGGCGAACTGCTGGGCGCCCGGATTGCCGCGGACGGACAGTGGCGGTTTCCGGCGGCCGACACGGTTTCCGAAAAATTTGCCGCCTGCCTGATCACGTTCGAAGACCGCTACTTCCGCCATCACTGGGGAATCAACCCCTGGGCTGCCGGGCGGGCGGCGGTGCAAAACCTGCGCGCCGGCCGCATCGTGAGCGGAGGCAGTACGATTACCATGCAGACCGTCCGCCTTTCCAGACGGAAAAAACGGACTGCCGGAGAAAAACTGATCGAAATCATCCTGGCCACCCGGCTGGAATTTCGCTGCTCCAAAGACCGCATCCTCTCGCTCTACGCCTCCCACGCCCCGTTCGGCGGGAACGTGGTCGGCATCGACGCCGCCGCCTGGCGCTATTTCGGACACGCCCCCTCGCAGCTGTCCTGGGCCGAAGCCGCTACGCTCGCCGTCCTGCCCAATGCGCCGGCCGCCATTCATCCGGCGAAAAACAGGGATACGCTGCTGAAAAAACGCAACCGGCTACTGCTTCAGCTCTACCGGCGAAACTTCATGGACGAGGCGGACTGTGAACTGGCTCTGAGCGAAGACTTGCCGCTCGAACCGCTGCCGCTGCCGCAGATCGCCCCGCACCTGACCGGCTATTTCCATCAAAACCGGCCGGGCGAACAGATCCGCACCTCCATCGACAGGGGGATTCAACTTCAGGCCGAAGGCATACTGGAACGCCGTCACGGGGAGTTTAGCCGGAGCGACATACGGAATCTGGCGGCCATCGTGACAGACGTGCGTACCGGCCAGGTGCTGGCCTATTGCGGGAATGTGCATTTCCAGTCGCGCAACTCCGCCAACCAGGTAGATATCATCCGCGCTCCGCGCAGTACGGGCAGCATCCTCAAACCGCTTCTGTACTGCATCGCCCTGCAGGAGGGCGAAATCCTGCCTCACACGCTCCTGCCGGACATTCCGGTGAACATGAACGGATTTGCGCCGCAAAACTTCAACCTCCGGTTCGACGGCGCCGTACCGGCATCGCAAGCCGTCGCCCGTTCGCTGAACGTACCCTCCGTCGCGCTGCTGCGGCAATACGGCGTGCCGAAGTTTTACGGTTTCCTGAAAAACGCCGGGATTTCCACCCTCACCCGCCCCTCGTCGCACTACGGCCTGTCGCTGATTCTGGGCGGCGCCGAGGCCACGCTGTGGGACGTCGTGACGGTTTACACCGACATGGCGCGTTGCCTGAACGGACTGGAACGCAAGCCGTGCAGCCTGCTGCCGCTGTCCGGCGAGGCGGCGCCGGACACCCGTTCCCCGCCGCTTTTCCGGCCGGGCGCCGTATGGCAGACATTCGACGCCATCAAGGAAGTAAACCGTCCCGAAGAAATCGACTGGAGAACCATCTCCTCCATGCAGCCCGTTGCGTGGAAAACAGGCACCAGTTTCGGATTCCGCGACGCATGGGCGGTCGGCGTCACCGCGCGCTACGCAGTCGGCGTATGGGTCGGCAATGCTTCCGGCGAGGGGAAATCGGGACTGACCGGCGCGCAGACGGCCGGGCCGGTGATGTTCGACCTCTTCAACCTCCTGCCTTCGTCGCCCTGGTTTGAGCAGCCGTCCGGCGAATATACCGAAGTCGAGGTCTGCCGCCGTTCCGGCCACCTGAAAGGGCGGTTTTGCGACGACACCGAGGTTGCCCTGATATGTCCGAACGGCCTGAAAACAGCCTCCTGTCCCTATCACCAGTCCGTGCACCTGAGTGCGGACGAGCGCTTCCGCGTATACGAACACTGCGCCGGCAGCCAGCCCACAATCCGGAAAAGCTGGTTTGTCCTTCCGCCCGCGTGGGAATGGTTCTACAAGTCTCACCATCCCGAATACAAACCCTTGCCTCCTTTCCGTGCGGGATGCGGCGGCGACGCCGACATGCCGATGCAGTTCATCTATCCGCAGGGGAGCATGATGCGCGTATCGCTGCCCGGGCAACTGGACGGAAGTCGCGGCGAAATCACCTTCGAGCTGGCACACAGCCACGGCGATGCCACTGTTTTCTGGCACGCCGACAACGAATACATCACCTCCACGCGCGACTTCCACAAGCTCACGCTCCCGCTCGCCTCCGGCGCCCACACCCTCACGGTGGTCGACGACGAAGGACACACGCTCTCCGTCCGCGTAGAGGTGGAATGAGTTCCCGGAAGCCGGGAAACAGTTGCGAAAAAAATATCCGGAAATAGTTGCGGATTGAGAAATAATTGTACCTTTGCAGCCGGATTAAAAAAAGAACGGGATGTAGCACAGTTGGCTAGCGCGCCACGTTCGGGACGTGGAGGTCGGACGTTCGAATCGTCTCATCCCGACTTCAGGACAGGTGATTTGCCGGTAAACAGGCAGATTGCCTGTTTTTTTGTTTCCCGTTGCCTGCGCGGAAACAGCTAATTCTTCAATCAAAAACATTTCCATAGACAAATGTGAAAATCTTGGGGATTGCCTCCCGATTCAAGCCGTTGGAAGTTAAAAAAAACTATTTATTCGCATGAATCTCGCCTCATAAATTGTTTGACAAATTCTTATTTCTATATTTGCACGGATTTGCAATTAATAAAAAGCAAATTGTTATCTATCAATAGAATTATTCATTTATAAAAAAGTTATTTGCTATGTCTAACATTTCAAGAAGATCATTTCTTCAAAAAGGAGCTGCGGCAGCTGCCGCACTGACCATCGTCCCAAGTACTATTCTGGGGAAAAGTCATGGATATACTGCTCCGACAGACAAGTTGAACATTGCCGGTGTCGGCATCGGAGGTATGGGACACGGTAACATCAACGCTGTAAAGGGTACGGAAAACATCGTCGCATTGTGTGATGTGGACTGGCGCTATGCAGCCAAAACATTCTCGGAACACCCGAATGCCAAAAAGTACTGGGACTGGCGCAAAATGTACGACGAAATGGGAAAATCCATCGACGCCGTCATCGTCGCTACAGCCGACCATACGCACGCAATCGTAGCGGCTACGGGTATTTCGCTGGATAAACACGTGTACGTCCAGAAACCTTTGACGCATACCGTGTACGAGTCTCGCCTGCTCACCAGACTGGCCGACAAGCACAAGGTGGCTACTCAAATGGGAAACCAGGGAAGTTCCGGAGTCGGTGTCCGCCAGGTTTGCGACTGGATCTGGAACGGCGAAATCGGCGA
>JAITQL010000075.1 GCA_031288935.1 Tannerella sp. | reverse complement strand
TCCCACATGTCGCAAATAATAATCGCCGTCTGGTTTGGATTCCAGCTTTCGATTTTATTCGTTATGTCCCAGGCTCCCTTGTCTAAAGTGGAGGGGACTCTCTGTTGCGTCGAAATCCGCAGCGGCGTTTCCGGGATTCCTTTTTTTGCGTGCATCACACTCGTTGCCGTCAATAACATGCCGACGACGACGCCCAGTTTCACGACTTCTTTCATTCTTGAAAATCCATTTGTCTTATTCATGACTTGTAATCTATTTTTTTAATGTAACGATATTGACTGTACTCTGAAACAGGCAATCAACCGAATCCTGTTTTACAGGTTACAAAAGTAGCTTTTTCCAAACGGAACAGGATACACAAAAACGACATTCTATTATACAAAATCGGCATTTTGCAAAAATTATGCTGAAATCCGGCAGCAAACAGATTGACATATCCTCCTGCATATCGAAATCACGAAAACACCGCAGTTTTTCACCCTCCGTTTCCTGAATTTCGGGCAACGGCGGGCAAATTTCAGGAAGCGTTGGGAACACAAAGGGCAAATGGGTAAAATTCAGGAAACATTGGATGAAAAACAGGCAACGTTGGGCAAAAAAAAGGGACGGAATACGGGTCTGTCCTTTCCGGCAATGCCGGTTTACCGGACAAGGCGCGTCCGGAAAAGACAGTTGCGTTTGCCCGATTAACCGGAAGAAGTTTATCGACTTCACGCGGCGCAGAGACTTACAATCTCTGCGCGATCTCGTGCGTCAATGCCAGCTGGATGACTTCCGCGATGTTCGTCACGTAGTGAAATGTCACGCCGTCCAGATAGGACGCTTTGATCTCGCTGATGTCTTTCCTGTTTTCCTGCGAGAGAATGATCTCCTTGATGCCGGCGCGCTTCGCCGCCAGAATTTTCTCCTTGATGCCGCCCACCGGCAATACTTTTCCGCGCAAGGTGATCTCGCCGGTCATGGCCAGATTCGGCTTTACTTTTCGCTGCGTGTAAACCGAAACCAGCGAAGTCACCATCGTGACGCCGGCGCTGGGGCCGTCTTTGGGGATCGCCCCTTCCGGCACGTGAATGTGAACGTTCCGGTTTTCGAACAAGTCTTCCGGGATGTCGAAATACTCTGCGTGGGCATGTACGTATTCCAGCGCCAGGACGGCCGATTCTTTCATCACCTCGCCCAGATTGCCGGTGATGGTCAGTTTGGAGCCTTTTCCTTTGCTCAGGCTGGATTCCACGAAAAGGATTTCACCGCCTACCGCCGTCCATGCCAGCCCGGTGACTACACCGGCATACTGGTTGCCCTGGTACTTGTCGAGCGTATATTCTTCCATGCCGAGGTATTCCTGCAGGTTTTCCGGCCGTATGACTTCGGGATACGGCTCGTCCGAAGCGATGTGGCGGGCTACGCGGCGCATCACCTTGGCGATCTTTTTTTCCAGTGTGCGCACACCGCTTTCACGCGTGTAGGATTCGATGATCTTGTGTACCGCGGCGCGCTGAAACTTGACCTTGCGGTTCGGAATGCCATGCAGTTCCATTTGTTTCGGGATGATGTGCTTGACGGCAATCTCGATCTTTTCTTCCGGGATATACCCGTTCATCTCGATCAGTTCCATCCGGTCCAGCAGCGGCTGCGAAATGGAGGCCAGGCTGTTGGCGGTGGCGATGAACAAGACCTTGCTCAGGTCAAAGTCAATGTCAAGGTAATTGTCGTGAAAGGCGCCGTTTTGTTCGGGATCCAGGACTTCCAGCAAGGCCGAGGAGGGATCGCCGCGAAAGTCGTTCCCGACCTTGTCGATTTCGTCCAGTATGAAGACCGGGTTGGACGTGCCCGCTTTCTGGATGTTCAGGATGATGCGTCCGGCCATTGCGCCGATGTACGTCCGCCGGTGGCCGCGTATTTCCGCCTCGTCATGCAGTCCGCCCAGCGAAACGCGCACGTATTTCCGGTTCAGCGCCTCGGCGACGGATTTCCCCAGCGAGGTCTTGCCCACGCCCGGAGGGCCGTAGAGGCAGAGTATGGGCGAACGCAAGTCCTGCTTTAGCTTCAGCACGGCCAGGTGTTCGACTATGCGGTCTTTCACCTTTTCCATTCCGTAATGATCGCGATCCAGGATCCGCTGCGCCCGCTTGAGGTTGAAGTTGTCCTTGCTGTATTCGTTCCACGGGAGCGAAACGATCGTCTGTACATACTGCGACTGGATGGCATAGTCCGGCGACTGGGGATGTATGCGTTCAAGTTTGCCCGCTTCCTTTTCAAACACGTCGGCTACCGCCTGCGACCATTTCTTCTTTCCCGCCCTGGCCTTGAGTTCCCGTATCTCCAGATCGTTGATGTTTCCGCCCAGTTCTTCCTGAATGGCCTTGATTTGCTGCTGGAGGAAGTATTCCTTCTGTTGCTTGTTGATGTCTTCCTGCGTCTTTATCTGAATGGAGGCTTTGAGTTCCATCAGCTGGTATTCGCGGTTGAGGATAAACATGAGGCGATAGGCGCGGTCTTTCAGGTCGTCGATTGCCAGCAGTTCCTGCTTTTCGCCCGCCTGGCTCAGCAGGTTGCAGCACGAAAAGTTGATCAGATAAAGCGGGTTCTGGTTGTTGCGGATGGAGAAAATCAAATCCCTGGGCGGTTCGCCGGACGCGGTGAGTATCTTGACAGTCAAGTCGCGGATGGCTGAAACGAGCGCTTCAAATTCGCGGTCGTTCTTGCGCCGCGCCTTGTTTTCGAGCATGGTGATGCGTCCTTTCAGGAAGGGGTCGGTGTCGGTCAGTTCGTGCAGCAGGAAACGCTTCCGTCCCTGTATGATTGCCGTCGTTGTCCCGTCCGGCATGTCCAGCACGCGGAGGACTTCCGCCACTACACCGATGGGATAGAGGTCGTCCAGCCGGGGATCGTCCACCTTCATGTCCTTCTGGCAGGTGACGCCCAGCATGATTTTTTTGTGTTCGGCTTCCTGAATCAGCCGCATGGACTTGGCGCGCCCGACGACTACCGGTACGGCTACGCCCGGAAACAGTACCAGATTGCGCAGCGGAAGAATCCAGAGCGTTTCGCCGACGCTGTCCAGCCCTTCGGAAAAGTCGTCGTCCCGGTTGCAATCCATCAGAATCGGCATTACAATTCCGACTGCATCATCATATTCTTCGTCGAGCGATTGCTCCGAATATAAAGTATTTTCGTTTTTCTTCATCTTGATATATTTTCAAATGGGGGCGTAAAGGTACGGTTTTTTATCTACGAACAACAGACGGGGATTATAAATAATCATTCGCGGGCAGGGCAGATACGTATGGAAATCGCTATTTTTGTCCCCTGAAACAAGTCAAGGGACAGATGTCAAATCCTTATTTTCGTTTTAAACAGTTCACGATCCGGCAGGATCAGTGTGCCATGAAGGTAGGCACCGACGGCGTGCTGCTGGGCGCATGGACGGGTGTAGCCTCCTGCCGTCGGGCGCTGGACGCGGGCGCCGGGACGGGTTTGATTGCGTTGATGATCGCCCAGCGCGAAGCGGCGGTACAGGTCGACGGCGTGGAAATCGACCCCGCCGCCTGCCGGCAGGCCTCCGCAAATGTGGCGGCCTCGCCGTTTGCCGAAAGGGTGCACGTGTATCGGGATACGTTCGATCATTTTGTGCGGACGTCGCCCCGGTCATACGACCTGATTGTTTCCAATCCGCCTTACTTTGTCCGTTCGCTGAAGTGTCCGGACGAAAAAAGGCGGCTGGCTCGCCACGACGACGAACTGTCGCTCTCCGGCCTGCTCCGGGGCAGCCTTGCACTGCTGACGCCCGGCGGACGGCTGGCCTTGATCCTGCCTTTTCAGCAGGAGAAGGAATTGCAGGAACGGATGGCGACGTGCGGACTGCATTACCTCTGTCGGACGGTCGTGTTTCCGGTCGAGGGCGCCGCGCCCAAACGACTGCTGGTCGAGCTTGTCCGCGAAGCCCCGTCCGCCGTCCGCACGGACAGCCTGATCCTCGCCGACGCACAGCGTCAACGTACCCCGGCGTACAGCGAACTGATGCGCGACTTCTACCTCTGAAGAGGGGTGTATTCCAAATTGTCGCTTTGATAGCATTTCATGGAATGAGCCGTTCATTTTCCAAAATGAGCCGTCCTATGATTTGCTGAAAAAAGTTGTATCTTTGTCGCAGTACAGCAGGCCGGTCTGTCGCCCGTTCGCTTGCGGACGGGAGGAAAGTCCGGGCAACACAGAGCGCCATCCTTCCTACCGGGAAGCTGTTCGCGAGGGCAGAGTAGCGTAACAGAAAATAACCGCCGCATTACGGTGCGGTAAGGGTGAAAAGGTGAGGTAAGAGCTTACCGCTTCCGTCGGAATACGGAGGGTCAATACGTCTGATGGGTTGTAAGATCATGTATACCGGCGCAGTAGAATGGCTCGTTCGATGCCGGGGGGTAGATCGCAAGAGCGCGTCGGCGACGGCGCGTCGAGATAAATGACAGACACGGCCGTTTCGATGGCCGTACAGAACCCGGCTTACAGGCCTGCTGTATTTTTTTTGTCAATCAACATACATCCGTATGAAAAAGAAAAAGAAATCTTCCGGGGGAACGGTGAGCCGTTTCCTGACTGCCGTGATTCGCTTCGTTACGGACGATATATGGCGCATTACGGAAAATGAACTGAGCGGACTGAGGCGGGTCTATATCTACATTGCCAAGACGCTTATCCTCGCCATCCGCGGGTTCCGGCAGGACAATTTACTGACGCGCGCCTCGGCGCTGACTTACAGCACGCTGCTGGCCATCGTGCCGCTGCTGGCGGTGATTGTAGGGATTGCCGGCGGATTCGGCTTCGGCGAGACGGTCCGTAACAGCCTGTATATCTATTTTCCGGGACAGAAGTTTGAGGTGAATACGGCGCTGGGATTTGCCGAAAACTATCTCAGCATGGCGAAAGGCGGCTTTTTTATCGGCATCGGACTTGCGTTGCTGCTGTATACGGTCATTTCGCTGATCACGTCAATCGAGGATACGTTCAATATCATCTGGCAGATTCGCAAGCCGCGTCCGTGGACGCGAAGAATCACGGATTATCTGGCTCTGTTTGTCATTCTGCCCGTATTGATGACTTTTTCAAGCGGCGTCTCCATTTTCCTGTCCACACTTAAAGTAACATTCCTGAAGCAGTACGTTTTTCTCACGCCGCTGGCAGATATTCTTCTGCACCTCTCGCCTTACCTAATCACAACGATGGTATTTACCGTGCTGTACATGCTGCTGCCGAATACGAAAGTGCGCTTTCTCAATGCACTTGCGGCCGGATTTCTGACGGGTTGCGCCTTCCAGCTCTTCCAGTTTCTGTATATCAGCGGACAGATCTGGGTAAGCAAATACAACGCGATCTACGGAAGTTTTGCGGCGCTGCCGCTGCTGCTGCTGTGGCTGCAACTGTCGTGGCTGATTTGTCTGTTCGGCGCGGAACTGGTGTATGCTTCGCAGAATGTGAAGAAATTCAGCTTCGAGCGCGACAGCAAACATATCAGCCGTCGCTACGGCGATTTTTTGATCCTGTTGATTGCCTCGCTGATCGTCAAGCGATTCAGGGACGGTAAAAAGCCTTATACGGCCGACGAGCTTTCGGATGCCTACCGGATTCCTATCCGTCTGACGACGCAAATGCTCTATCTGTTGACGGAACTGGGGATTCTGTCTGAAGTCAACTATGGAAACGACGAGCGAATTGTTCACTATCAGCCGGCAATCGACATTCACCGGCTCAGCGTGGGCTACCTGCTGCGAAAAGTCGACGGATACGGATCGGAAAACTTTAAGATTGACACGGCCGTGCGCTTTCGGAATGAATGGAATGCACTGCTGAAAACGCGCGATGACATGCTGGTTCCAAATGATGACTGCCTGCTCAAAGACTTGTAATGTTCCTCCGCAGCAAAAATGGCTGGGTAAACGCATGGCGGGGCGCTCCGATTGCGGTGTGGAATGGCATGTCTCGCAAGGCGCCGGATTCGTTTGTTTAGCGGCAAGGATGCCGGAAGTTGCGGCGCTTGTGAATCCGGCAATTTCTGCCTATCTTTACCGAAAATTAGTTTGACAAATCATATTTTAATCTCATTGCCTTAGGAAAGGATTTTTTGCTGACTTTCCGATGCCCGTGCAACTGTTGGTTTTATTCACGTGTGTTTTGATCGGGATGATCTTTGCCGGTTGTATTTCCATCACCCTCGACAGTGTTGTCGCAGATCCTGCCGGCGAATCCGTCTGGATGCTGCAACTCACGGAAGCATTGTCTTCGATTTGTGTATTTTTGATACCGTCGCTGTGCACGGCCTGGCTCTGCAGCGATCAGTCAGGTAATGTCCTGCCTGTCCGCAGCATGACCGACGTCCGTATGCTGTCGCTGGTCACGCTCGCGACATTGCTGATCATGCCGTTCATCTCGCTGACAGGCTATTTGAACACGCTGATGCACTTGCCGGATGCCCTCTCGTCGGTAGAAGCCTGGATGAGAGAAATGGAAGACCTCGCTGCAAGCGTGGTGGGAAAATTGATGTCGGTAAAGGGAACGCTTCCGTTTCTTGCAAACCTGCTGGTGATTGCGCTGCTGGCCGGCCTGACGGAAGAGTTTATGTTTCGCGGCGCGCTGCTTTCCATTCTCCGCAAAGGCATCCGGAATCCTCATGTGGCGATTTGGCTGGTAGCCGTTATTTTCAGCGCCATACACTGCCAGTTCTACGGGTTTCTTCCCCGCATGTTGTTAGGTGCTTACCTGGGCTATCTGCTGTACTGGACAAAAAATCTCTGGCTGGCGGTTTTCGCTCATTTCCTCAACAATGCGGTAGCGGTAATAGCCCTGTCCAATGATTCGCTAAAGACAAATCCGCTTTTTTCCGACGAGATATTGCCTGGCGATGCAGGCTGGATTTCCATCGTGGCCGCAATCGGCCTGGTTTTCTTTGCCGCATGTATGACGGGTATCTACCGTCTGGGGAGGCAAAAAGCCTGACCGGACTTCCGTGCGAAGGATTTTACGCCGTAGCAGTTTCAGTATTTACTTCTCAATGATCACCTCGTAACCGGTGTCTGCATCCGGCGACTGACGATTACCTTTCAAACATTGAATCTTTAGAAAAATCTCTGCTATTCCTTATCCCCCTCCACCTGCAAAAATCACAGAAACAATTCCACCAGCATGTAAACCAGTGAGGCGAGGATGGCGCTGACGGGGATGGTCAGTATCCATGCCCAAA
This sequence comes from Tannerella sp., assembly GCA_031288935.1. Taxonomy (GTDB): domain Bacteria; phylum Bacteroidota; class Bacteroidia; order Bacteroidales; family Tannerellaceae; genus Tannerella. The sequence continues at coordinate 1,078 of JAITQL010000075.1, read as the reverse complement.
GCAGGTTGATCGTCACACCCCAGCGAACGGCCGACAACCGCTTGACGGCGCCGACACCCATGATGCCGCCGATGATTACGTGCGTCGTGCTCACCGGCACTTTCAGTATCTCCGTGACAAACAGCGTCACGGCGCCCGATGCCTGTGCACAGAAACCTTCCACGGCGGTCAGCCGGGTGATTTTATTGCCCATCGTCTTGATGATTTTCCATCCGCCGGACATGGTGCCTAACGCAATGGCCGTGAAACAGGTCAGCGGAACCCAGTCCTGTATGTCGTGCATGTCCGTCAGCCGGAGCCACGGCGGCAGGGTGGCCGGGTCGACGGACGCGCCGAAGGCAATCAACGCAACGCCGATGATGCCCATCACCTTTTGTGAATCGTTCAATCCGTGACCGACGCTCAGCAGGGCGGAGGAGACAAGCTGCAGCCGGCGGAACCACTGCTCCGCACTGCGCGGTTTTGCCTTTTTGGCGATGTGAAGGATCAGAATCATAATCGTCGTTCCACTGATCATGCCCAGCAAAGGCGCAATGACAATAAACGCGGCAATCAGCCCGATCACTCCCTTGTCGATGGTCTGAAAACCGCCGCTGGCAATGGCGGCGCCGGAGAAACCGCCGATCAGCGTATGCGACGACGACGACGGAATGCCGAACCACCAGGTGACGAGGTTCCAGATAATGGCTGCCACCAGACCGGATAAAATGACCGGCAGCGTGATAAAGTCGGCAAGCACCGTCTTGGATACCGTGTTGGCAATGCCGAAATCGCCGATGAGGTATTTGGCGATGAAGAATGCTACAAAGTTGAACACCGCCGCCCAGACGACTGCCTGAAAGGGCGTGAGTACCTTTGTGGAAACGACCGTCGCAATCGAGTTGGCCGCATCATGAAAACCGTTGATAAAATCGAATATGATCGCAAGGATAATGATGATAACAAGTATGGTCATGGCCGTTTTCCCGTGTTAAGCGTATTTTACAACAATGGTTTTTAATGTTTTTCCCACGTTATTCAGCCGGTTGGCGGATTTTTCCAGCTCCTGAATGATTTCTTTCAGCTTGATCAGTTCCGT
>JAITQL010000022.1 GCA_031288935.1 Tannerella sp. | reverse complement strand
GTTGTTTCTTTGTGTGTAAATGCATAAATTAACTCTTTTGTGAGTCAACTTTTTCTAGCGAAAGACATAGCACCTCAAAAAAAGTTTTAGCCTTGAATTTTGAATCCTTGAATCTTTTGTTATTGTTTTCGGGTCGGATCAAGGAACTGTTCCGCTTTGGCGATGTCGCCGGCATGGTCTACGTCGATGATCTTGCTGAAGGGATACGCCTGCAGTTGCAGACCGGCGGCGATCAGCCTGCGCTGGTAATCCCTCATCCGTTCCATCCCTTCCGCCAGCGCGACGTCCAGCACGTGCAGCGCGGAACGCTTCAGGCAGTAAATCCCGCCCGACACGTACCGGATGCCCGGTTCCGGACGGTCGGTGAAATCCCGGATCATTCCCTCCTCGTCCGTTTTCACATGGAGCGGTTTTTCGTCGTCAACGAAGTCCGTCACCGCCATTAGCCCGTCGAGTGCGGGCGCCGCATCGAACGCGCGGATGTAACGGCCAAACTCCTCTGCGCGGAAAATCGTATCCACCGTAGTCAGGCAGAAACGTTCGCCCTGCAGGTAGCGGCTCAACGCATGGAAACTGTGCATCGAACCGGGCGTAGACTGCACATGCAGGTGAAGCGGCACGGGCAGGCGGAGCGTCGTCAGATACGTCCGCACATCCGTCATGGCCTCGTTCACAATGATACTGATCGAAGAAGCCCCGTTATCGACAAACACCCGCATCAGCCGTTCCACCAGCGGCACGCCGTTCAATCGAACCAGCGGCTTGGGCGTCTCCACCCCTTCCCGAACCAGCCGCGAACCTTCGCCCGCAGCAATAATCGCATAATCCATCATTCCGTTCTATTACTGTTTAGAACTGCAAAACTACAAAAAACCCGCATATATCCTTTCACAACGGAATAATAACAGGTACGGTTTCACGCGGAGTCTACGCCCTGTATTGCATCGTTTGCCCGCCCGGCGACCGGATAACACCGGGAACGTTTCCATTTGTTGTTTTTGTTGACACCGCACGTAGGTACAGACGGGGTTTACTGTGCCACCGACGCCGAACGCATCCGTTCATCCCTGCCGGGACAGGTACAATGCACAAAGCCATGCCGCGTGAAGTATAACTTTACCCCGGTCGGTCGACTGTTCTGCCTCAGTCGGTCGACCGCTTTACCCCGGTCGGTCGACTACTCTGTCTCAGTCGGTCGACCACTCTACCCAGGTCGGTCAGTCGCTTTACTTCAGCCGGTCAATCATTCTGCCCGTATCGGCAGACCGTTTTACCCGTATCGACGTACCGTTACCTGCGGCTTCGCGGATCGACGGAGCTGAATCGGCGGTGCCATACGGGCGGTATGACGCGGCGTCATTGCGTCTTTTTCAGACCCGGGGGCAAGAAATGCAGCCTGCCATACGAAAAGATTATTTGCAATCAAAATAGTTTTATATTTGCAGGCTGATTAATCGAGTCAATTTTGAAGGCCTTCCGGTAGCGTTGCTAAACATAACACCCAAGATCAATCCAGTCTTGGTGAACGTCGACGAAGGCCTTCTTTTTGCACATTAAGTTTTGATTCATGCGCAAAATATTCCGGGGAAACAAAACCTTCATCACCGGCAACGGAACTTCTATCAGCGCGAATCGCCGGGATGATGAAAGACGAGCATCCGGCACTCCCGGCAGTCAAACTGCAAGCGCAGACGTGTCTGTCTGTACGTCAGGAAGAGCGGTTCCCTGCAGGAAGGCAGTTTGCGACCGTGGTGCACGGGACATCCTCCCAGGCTGTAACGCAAACAGTGTTTCGCATACATCAGCGGCACGTCCGTTCGGGGCGCCAGTTCAAAGGCCGGCTCCACCGCTTCGACGCCATGCGATGCGTAAAAGGCCTCCGCCAGCGTGTTGGAGACGTTGGCCGTATAATCCAGCCGCTTTGAAGGACAGGGTACGGATGTATCATAGATATCCCGCCTCACCTGCGGACGCCGGTAACGCATCCGGCGCACCCGTACCAGCTTTTCCGCCGCCTCGCGCCGCATCTCGCCTGCTAATGACAGGGGCACAAACCATGACTTGTGCAGACGTATCTCTATGCCGGCCGGCCGGAAAGGCGTGTTCCCCCATCGGGACAGCTGCATCCGCAGAGGCTCCTCCACGGGCTTGCGGGACAGTGTCTTTTCAAACGGACGGACGATGATGACGCGGGCGCCGGTCTCGTCCGTGGCTTCGAGCGCAAAGCCAAAGGGCGTATCATAAAATTCCAGTTCCACGGACAGCCGGCGTTCGGCAGAAGGCCTGGACAGCAGTTCCTCGAAGGCCTTGTCGCAGTTGCGGCGGAGGACGGTTCCGGGACGCAGCGAGGGCATGTGCAGCGGATAGATTCGATTGGCCTCCACGCGGTTCACGCGGAAGCCCTCCAGCTCGCCGCGCCGGTTGAGGAAGACAAGTCCGTCGCCGTTGTGCACCGGCTTCGCGCTGTCCAGCGTAAAGGATTTCCCCTGACAGGCCTTCACCGTCCCGAGCGGCTCGCCAACGGACTTGGGCGTATCAAAGGCGGTGATCCCGGACGTCCGTCCGTGCAGGAAATAGGATGTAAATCCGCGGTTGAAACTCTTCTCCGGCTGCGGGTCGAACGTCGGGACGGACGTGCCTGCCGAGGAGCGGCAGAAGGCCGGATTGCGCGCGAAGACGCCGTCTAATTTCCGGCGATACCAGGCCGTGATGTTCTTCACGTAGGAAACGTCTTTCAGCCGGCCTTCGATTTTAAAGGACGACACTCCGGCCGTCATCATCGCTTCCAGTTCGTCCGAACGGTTCAAATCTCTGAGCGAGAGCAGATGTTTGTCGGCCATGAGTACCTGTCCGTCGGCGTCGGTCAGGGTATAGGGCAACCGGCAGTACTGGGCGCACTCGCCGCGATTGGCGCTCCGACCGCACAGGGCGGCGCTCAGATAGCAGCGGCCACTGTAACTCACGCACAGTGCGCCGTGTACGAACGCCTCCAGCGTCATGGGCGTGTGCATTGCAATCGCCCGGATTTCCTCCAGCGTCAATTCACGCGCCAGTATCGCACGCTCGAACCCGGCGTCGCGCAGGAAGGCGACCCGCTCCGGCGTGCAGTTGTCGGCCTGCGTACTGGCATGAAGCGGCATCGGAGGCAAGTCCAGCCGCGTAATGCCCATGTCCTGCACGATCAGCGCGTCCATGCCGGCGCGGTAGAGGCGGTGGATCAACGCTTCTGCCCCGGCCAGCTCCTCATCCCGGAGGATAGTATTCAAGGCCACGTAGACACGGACGCCGAAGAGGTGTGCAAAGTCGCACAGCCGTTCGATGTCGTCGACCGGATTACCGGCTGCCGCACGTGCACCGAATTTCGGCGCGCCGATATAGACGGCATCCGCGCCGTGACGAACGGCTTCAAATCCGCAGGCCAGGTCTCTGGCCGGAGCAAGCAGCTCAATGGGACGGGCAACTGTCATTTGAATCGAGAGTTATGAATACATGGAAAAAGAACCGGTCTGCCAATGCTGTTTTATCGAAAACAAAAGCATGAACAGTCGGTCGCATGACAATAAGGAGTGAAACAAATCGGATACAGACATAAATTTTACCCTGAATTAGTTCCGCAAAATTACGGATTATTTTTGCATAAAAGGACTGTATGTCCTGTTTGAACTCTTGAACATTGACCATTGAACTTTTATTAAGAGGGGCTTGTTTTGAAATGGAAGGAAATAAACTTTTCTGTTTTAGCGAAAACGATTATCTTTGCGGCGATTTTTACGTAACGGCAATGTTTGCCAGGGATTTTGAAGTGTTATGAGTCATAAATTCAGTGAATATAATACGTTTGACTTGTCGGATATAAACAAGAATGTGTTGAACGCGTGGCAAGATGGCGACATCTTCCGCAAAAGTGTGACCTCCCGCGAAGGCTGTCCTTCGTTTGTTTTTTACGAAGGCCCTCCTTCGGCAAATGGAATGCCGGGTATTCATCACGTGATTGCACGTTCGATCAAGGATATTTTCTGCCGTTACAAGACCATGAAGGGTTTTCAGGTCAAGCGCAAGGCAGGATGGGACACGCACGGACTGCCTGTGGAACTTGGTGTGGAAAAGGCGTTGAATATTACAAAAGAAGACATCGGAAAAACGATCTCGGTGGCCGACTACAATGCCGCCTGCCGGAAAGACGTGATGAAGTTTACCCGCGAATGGGAAGAACTGACGCAGCGGATGGGTTACTGGGTGGACATGGAACATCCCTACGTTACCTGCGAAAGCCCTTACATCGAATCTTTGTGGTATCTGCTGAAGGAACTGTATAAAAAAGGACTGCTGTACAAGGGATATACGATTCAGCCTTATTCGCCGGCGGCCGGTACGGGGCTGAGCACGCACGAACTGAACCAGCCGGGTTGTTACCGCGACGTAAAGGATACCACGGCGGTGGCCATGTTCAAAATCAAACATCCGAAGCCGGAAATGACGGGATGGGGCATACCTTATTTCATTGCATGGACGACAACGCCCTGGACGCTGCCTTCCAACACGGCGCTCTGCGTCGGGCTGAAAATCCGCTACGTCGCTGTAAAAACGTACAACCCCTACACGGGCGACCCTGTTACGGTCATTCTGGCCAAAGACCTGGTGAGCGCCCACTTCAACCCGAAAGCCGAAGGCTTGGCGCTGGAAGCGTACAAGACCGGCGACAAGCTGCTTCCCTACCAAATCATGGAGACGGAATACAGCGGAGCCGATCTGGTCGGAATGGAATACGAACAGCTGATTCCGTGGTTTAACCCCGGAGAAGGCGCTTTCCGTGTGATTTCAGGCGACTATGTGACGACGGAAGACGGTACGGGAATTGTGCATACCGCGCCGACGTTTGGCGCCGACGATGCACGTGTAGCCAAAAACTTCGGCGTCCCCCCGCTTCAGTTAGTAGATAAACAGGGTAACCTTCGTCCGGCCGTCGACCTGCAGGGGCGTTATTTCCGACTGGAAGAACTGGATGAAGCATACGTTGCGTCGAATGTCAACGCGACAATCTATCAGCCCTACGCCGGTCGCTTCGTCAAAAACGAATACGACCCGACCCTGACGGACAGGGATGCTACGCTGGATGTAGACCTTTGCGTCATGTTGAAGCAACAGGGTCTGGCCTTCAAAATAGAAAAGTATACGCATAACTATCCGCATTGCTGGCGAACAGACAAGCCGGTGTTGTATTACCCGCTCGACAGCTGGTTTATCCGGACGACGGCCTGTCGCGAACGGATGATGGAACTGAACGAAACGATCAACTGGAAACCGCAAAGTACCGGTACCGGCCGTTTTGGCAAATGGCTGGAAAACCTGCAGGACTGGAACCTGAGCCGCAGCCGTTACTGGGGCACGCCGTTGCCGATCTGGCGGACAGAGGACGGAACGGAAGAAAAGTGCATCGGGTCCGTGGAAGAACTGTATCGCGAGATGGATAAAGCCGTTGCTGCCGGATGGATGAAAAGCAATCCCTACCGGGATAACGGTTTTCAACCGGGCGACTGTTCCGCGGAAAATTACCGCAAGATAGACTTGCACCGTCCGGCTGTGGATGAAATTGTGCTTGTTTCCGACAAGGGACAGCCGATGAAGCGCGAAGCCGACCTGATTGACGTCTGGTTCGATTCGGGTTCCATGCCTTATGCGCAGATACATTACCCTTTCAGTGAGAAAAGTCTGGGTACGGGCTATCCCGCCGACTTTATCGCGGAAGGCGTTGACCAGACGCGGGGATGGTTTTTTACTTTACACGCCATCGCGGTCATGATTTTCGACAGCGTGTCGTTCAGGGCCGTTGTGTCTAACGGACTGGTACTGGATAAAAACGGAAACAAAATGTCTAAACGGCTGGGGAATGCCGTCGACCCGTTTACGACCATCGAGAAATACGGCTCGGACGCTTTGCGCTGGTACATGATCACGAATGCCTCGCCGTGGGACAATATCAAATTCGATGTGGAAGGCATCGAAGAAGTACGCCGCAAGTTTTTCGGCACGCTCTATAACACCTACGCCTTCTTTGCCTTGTATGCCAATGTAGACGGGTTTACCGGCAGCGAGGCGGATGTGGCAACGGAAGACCGTCCGGAGATTGACCGCTGGATTTTGTCCCTGCTCCATTCGCTGATAAAAGAAGTAGACGAATATTACGAAACATACGAGCCGACCCGCGCCGGACGCGCCATCTCCGATTTTGTCAACGACAACCTGAGCAACTGGTACGTGCGGCTGAACCGTCGTCGCTTCTGGGGCGGCGGCATGACTGCCGACAAATTATCCGCCTATCAAACGCTGTACACCTGTCTGGAAACCGTCAGCAAGCTGATGGCGCCGATTGCGCCGTTTTATGCCGACCGGCTTTACCGGGATTTGACGCACGTTTCTGGACATGAACAGGCAGAGTCCGTGCATTTGGCGGATTTCCCCGTTCATCGGGCGGAAGCCGTCGATGCCCTGCTGGAAGAACGGATGCAGTTGGCGCAGACCGTCTCGTCCATGGTGCTGGCGCTTCGCCGGAAAGTCAACATCAAGGTGCGGCAGCCGCTGCAAACCCTGCTGGTGCCGGTGACCGACATTCGCCGGAAAGAAGCGGTCGATGCCGTGAAAAATTTGATCTTAAATGAGGTGAACGTAAAATCCCTGCAATTTGTAGAAGATACGGGCGACGTGCTGGTGAAAAGAATCAAACCCGACTTCAAGAAGTTAGGCCCGCGATACGGAAAGATCATGAAGCCATTGTCGGCGGCCATCCAGTCGATGAGCCGGCAGGAGATTGCCGCGTTTGAAAAGGACGGCTCTTTTTCGTTCGACATCGACGGGCAGCAGGCGGTGATCGCCCTGTCGGATGTGGAGATCATCTCCGAAGATATTCCCGGCTGGCTGGTTGCCAACGAAGGCGCATGGACGATTGCGCTGGACATCACGGTGACGGACGAGCTGAGCAAGGAAGGGCTGGCGCGCGAACTGGTGAATCGCATTCAAAACCTGCGCAAAAGCAGCGGGTTTGAGATTACGGACAAAATCCGCGTCCTCATCTGTTCCGTTAAGGAAATGGAGGCTGCCCTGGAAACGCACAGGGAGTACATTGCGAATCAAGTGCTGGCCGTTGCGATTGAAGTGACGGAAGACGAACCGGCGGACGGGACGGTTTTGGACATGGATGGCTTCAGTGTGTGTGTAAAAATAGAGAAAGTAAGGTAGTATATTGAATTTCATCGTATATTTGAGAACAGAAACAGAACGTATAACCCAATTAAAAAGTTGAATTATGGCAGAAAAAACAAGATATTCGGATGTAGAGCTGGAAGAATTTCGGGCAATTATCCTGGAAAAACTGGATGTGGCAAAGAAAGACTACGATTCGTTGAGAGCAGGATTGACCAATTCGGATGGCAATGATGTGTCGGACACATCCCCTACGTTCAAGGTATTGGAAGAAGGAGCCGCCACCCTGTCGAAAGAAGAGGCCGGACGTCTGGCACAACGACAGATGAAATTTATCCAGAATTTGCAGGCAGCGCTGATTCGCATCGAGAACAAGACGTACGGCCTCTGCCGCGGGTCGGGGAAATTGATTTCCAAAGACCGGCTGCGTGCCGTGCCCCACGCAACGTTGAGTATCGAAGCCAAACAAAGCGGAGTAAAATAACCGGACGAAAAAGCAAGACAACATGCAATCAAAAAATAAAAAGGCATGGGGAGCGATCACTCTTATCCTGTTGCTCCTCGCTCTTGACCAGGGTTTGAAAATCTGGGTGAAAACGCACATGCAACTGCATGAAAGCATCCATGTATTCTCCTGGTTCCAACTCTATTTTACCGAAAACCCCGGCATGGCGTTCGGGATGGAGCTGTTGAACAAGTGGCTGCTTTCCATATTCCGGATTGCAGCGGTAATAGCTATCGGGTACTACATCTTCCGGCTGATACGGAGCAACGTTTCCTTCGGATACCTGGCCTGTATCGCCCTGATTTTTGCCGGAGCAACGGGAAATATCATTGACTGCCTGTTTTACGGAGTGGTCTTTGACCACAGCTATGGACAAATTGCCACTTTCCTGCCCGAAGGGGGCGGCTATGCCACGTATTTGCACGGGAAAGTCGTAGACATGCTTTATTTCCCCCTGATACAGACACATTACCCGGAATGGTTTCCGGTCTGGGGGGGAGAGGACTTTATCTTCTTCCGTCCGATTTTCAACCTGGCCGACTCTGCCATCTGCGTCGGCGCAAGCATCCTCTTACTGTTTTATCGCCGTATGCTTTCCGCCAGTTTCTCGAAATAAACCGTTTCATGGCGAAGACGTATCTTGAGGCAGGTATCAGGCGGGGAGTAGCGTTGTTCGCTGCGGTGGTTTTGCTGGCCTGCAGCCGGACGCCCGCAGGAATCATCCCGGAAAAGAAAATGCAGAAACTGATTGTCGACGTGCAACTGGCGGAGACAATGACCGGCATGAATCCGCAATATACGTATCCCGAAAGGCGAACGCTGTACCAGTCCATATTCGAGAAATATCAGGTGACGGAAGCCGAATACGACAGTTCATTGATCTGGTATGGAAAACATCTGGAGCAATACATGCGGATGTATAACCTGGCGGTGGCGGACGTCAAGCGGCAAATAGAAGCCCTTGGCGACGTAAAACCCGATGTCGCCCCGACCTCCAATGCGGATTCGCTGGACATATGGATTTTTCGCAGGTACTATGAATTTATGCCGCAATCGCTTTCCAGCCGCGTGATTTTCGACCTTCTGCCCGACGATCCCTATTCATCCGGAAGCGCCTTTGTGCTGGGATGGCAGGTATGGGGCATTACGCCGGACATGAATGCGCCCATAGAAGCCTGCTTCAAGGCCTTTCAGGGCGATACGGCCCTTGTTGCAAAAAGCACCGTCACCGCGGACGGATACCATGAAATCTACCTGAAAACCATTCCCACCAAACGGGTGAAGCGGGTATATGGCTACATCCGGTTGAACACGGCAGACACCGCGTTCCACAAGATTTATCTGGACAATTTCACGTTGATGAAATATCGCTACGGCTCGCCTGCCATTGCGCAGATGGATTCGACCATCGCTGCCCGGCAAAGCGATTAGATGCTTTGCGCAGGACGTGGCGCACAGACTTAACGGATCGTGCCTGCGCGTTTTCCGGTCTAATTTTACATTTTCGTGATATTTCGCACGTTTTCCTACATTCCCGAAGCCTGCGGTCTCTTCTCTTCTTTTCTGCACGGAAGAAAACGGATGGCGATAAAAAGGTTGTCTGTATGAAATTACAGGCGTTCCGTGTGCTTTTGAATAACGAAGACGCGGCTTTGGCACAACTCTTGAACATGCCTGTGCAAAAGTAACGTATCGCAGTTCATGAAAGAGTTGTCCAAACATCCCTGTTTTCATGCGGAAGCCAGGGGGCAGTATGCACGGGTGCATCTGCCGGTAGCGCCCAAGTGCAACATCCAGTGCAACTATTGCAATCGCAAGTACGATTGCAGTAACGAAAGTCGTCCGGGTGTGGCAAGTACGGTGCTGTCGCCCTTGCAGGCGGTACACTACCTGCGCGCGCTGACGGACAGGATGCCCCATATCGGCGTCGTCGGCATTGCCGGTCCGGGCGATCCCTTTGCCAACACCGGGGAAACGCTTCAAACGCTGAGGCTCGTGAAGCAGGCTTTCCCGGACAAATTGCTCTGTCTTTCCACCAACGGGCTGGATCTGGCGCCCTGTATGGACGAGATCGCCGAACTGGGTGTTTCGCACCTCACGGTCACCATCAATTCCCTGCGCCCGGAGACGCTGTCGAAAATGTATCGCTGGGTGAGGTACAACCGGCGTGTCTACCGCGGTGCGGAGGCCGGAAACGTGTTGCTGGAACAGCAACTCGGGGTCATTCCGCTGCTGAAGGCAAACGACATTACGGTGAAAGTAAATACGGTGGTCTGTCCGGGCGTCAATGATGCGGAAGTAACGGAGATCGCCGGGAAAGTAGCTTCGCTGGGCGCGGATGCGATGAATGTGATCCCGCTGTATCCGGCCGAACATACGGAATTTGGGTCGTTGCCCGAGCCGTCGAAGGGGCTGATGAAAAAAATCAGGTCGGAGATTGCGCGCTGCATCCGGCCGATGACGCATTGCGCCCGTTGCCGCGCGGATGCCGCCGGACTGCCGGGACAGGACGACGTGGAGGCCATGCAGATGATCGGACAGTTTTCGACACGGGTCGTGAACAGGGGCGAAGGCCGCGAGCGCGTGGCGGTAGCCAGTCACGAAGGGCTGCTGGTCAACCAGCATCTGGGTGAAGCACGCAGGATGTATGTCTTTGAACAGTCCGCGAACGGATATCACTTTGTAGAAATCCGCCACACGCCGCCGGAGGGCAGCGGCTTGCAGCGCTGGGCTGAACTGGCCGGCAAAACCCTGTCCGACTGCAAGGCGATTCTGGTGGCCGGCATCGGTGAAACGCCCATGCGGGTGATGCAGGACAACGGTATCCGCGTGATTCAAATGAGCGGCCTGATTGACGCCGGGCTGGATGCCGTATACCTTAACCTGCCGCTAAAAACGCTGTGCCGCAGTGAATATACGCGCTGCGGCGAGTCGTGCAGGGGTGTGGGCACGGGTTGCGGTTAAACGGATGATAGCAAGAGATAGTAACACGATAAGCAATAAATAAAAAAAGGAATGAAGAAGCCGGATTATATGATTTTGGTATGCAACTCCTACCGGGTGGCGGGAGATGCGCAGGGTTACTGTAACAAACAGGGCGCCGCGTCGCTGGTGCAGTATCTAACGGAAGAGTGTGGCGATCGGGGGATCGACGCCGTGGTTACAACCACTGCCTGTTTAAGCCTCTGCAGTCAGGGGCCGGTAGTGGTAATTCAACCCTGCAATTACTGGTATGGGTTTGTAACCGAAGATAAATTGGACAAGATCCTTGACGCGCTCGAAGCGGGCGAAGCCGTCAAGGAGTATTTGATTGCCTGAATGTGGCTGATCGACACTACGCTTCGTGATGGAGAGCAGGCGCCCGGCGTGGCCTTTCTGCCCGCCGAGAAAATCAGGCTGGCGCAAAAACTGGACGAGACCGGCGTCGATGAAATCGAGGCCGGAACGCCCGCTATGGGTGAACAGGCCTGTGCCGTCCTTCGCACCATTGCGGGGTTGCATCTGAAAGCGCGCGTTTCCGTCTGGAGCCGTGCCGTCAGGAAAGACATCGAGCAGGCTTCCCGCACGTCGGCACAAGCTGTTCATATCGCCTTTCCCGTATCGGATATCCAGTTGAATGCGATGAATAAGGACTGGTGTTGGGTGAAAAACAGCCTTCCGGAACTGACTGCCTGTGCGTCTGCCCTGTTTCCTTACGTAAGCGTGGGCGCTCAGGACGCGGGACGGTGTACGCCGGAACGGTTGGCCGATTTCCTGACGCTGGCAGGCCGCCAGCCGTCGGTATACCGCGTCCGGCTGGCTGATACGGTGGGGATACTGACGCCGTTGAGCGTTGTATCGCTCATGCAACAGGCCAGGGCGGTGTTGCCGGACAAAGCCATTGACTTTCACGGCCACAATGACCTGGGCATGGCGACGGCCAACGCGGTTACGGCCTGGCAGTCGGGCGCATCGGCCTTGAGCGTCACGGTGAACGGTCTGGGGGAACGCGCCGGGAACGTGGCGCTCGAAGAGATCGTGATGATTCTCTCGCAAATCTTCGGTCTGCAAAAATATGATACGTCGACGCTCTTTGCACTCTGTCGCTACGTATCCGACATATCCGGTCGCCCCATTCCCTCCGGCAAACCCGTTTGCGGAGACATGGCGTTCAGTCACGAATCGGGCATCCACGCCAAGGCGACGCTGGTTGACACGACGGCCTTTCAGGCTTTCGACGGCAGACTGGCGGGGCGGGAAAGTTTCCGGAATCTGTTCGGTGCACATTCGGGCAGCGGAGCGCTCAGGGACTTGTTACAGGCGTATCGGCAACCGGCTGACGAGAAACAAATCTCCCGCCTGCTGTTGTACATCCGGCAGACGGCGCAGAAAAATAAACAAACCGTCAGTCCGGCGGAAATAGTTGTCATGCACAATGGTATGTCCGTGTAAGAGCGTCGGGAAGAAAGCAAAATGATTAAATAACCGGAGAAACATTATCATTCCGGGTTATTTTCGCTATGTTTGCAAACAAATTGACTAAATGATTTGGATTTGGAGCCTATGTATTGTAAAAAGAGCGGAAGAGACTGTTATGCCGGGGCCGACCTGGAGTTTCTGGTCAATGTCAGCGACATAATCAGTCATAGCGAAGACATATACAGGAATCTGGAGATCGTGCTCAAGGATTTGTGCCTGTTTTTGAAGGCGCAGTACAGCATGGTCACGATTGTAGACCGGGAGCACGAAAAGATTATGATCAGCGCCGCCTACGGATTGACGAAGGAGGAACAGAGCCGGGGAACGTACAGGGTAGGCGAGGGAATCGTCGGCAAGGTGGTAGAAACGGGCAAGCCGGTAATTATTTCCGACGTTTCAAGGGATACCGCTTTCCTCAACCGGACGGGCGTCAAGAAACCGGACGGAAAGATTACCGCCTTCCTCTGTGTGCCCGTCATTTTGAAGAATGAAACGATCGGTACGCTGAGTATCCACAAGTCGCACCAGTTCGACGGCGATTTCTCGCACGAGATAAAGTTCCTCAACATCGTCGGGATGCTGATCGGAAAAAATGTAACGATCCGCCGGAAGCACATCGAGGAACTTGAGGAACTGCGAAAGGAGAATCTGCGCCTGAAATCGGACAAACCGTTTAAACCGGACAACATTATCGGCAATTCCTCCCTGATGCACGATCTTTTTCAGCTGATCGAGCGCGTATCGCCCACAAACAGCACCGTGATGATTCGCGGGGAAAGCGGCGTGGGCAAGGAACTGATTGCGGAAGCCATTCACAAGGCCAGTTCACGCGCCGACAAGCCGTTTGTAAAGGTAAACTGCTCGGCCATGCCCGAAACCCTGATCGAAAGCGAGCTGTTCGGACACGAGAAGGGTTCCTTCACCGGAGCCATCGCCACCCATACCGGCAAGTTCGAAATGGCCAACGGAGGAACGATCTTTCTGGACGAAATCGGCGACGTGCCGCCATCCATTCAGGTGAAACTGCTGCGCGTGCTGCAACAGCGGCAAATCGAACGCATCGGGGGAAACAGAACCATCCATGTCGATGTGCGCATCATCACCGCTACGAACCGCAACCTGGAAGAATTGATCCGCAGCAACAGCTTTCGCGAAGATTTCTACTATCGCATCAATGTTTTTCCGATCTACGTCCCGTCCCTGCGCGAACGCAGAGCGGATATTTCGATCCTGACCGACCATTTCATCCATAAGATAAACAAGCAAAACGCGATGAACGTGAAGCGCATCACCGGCGGCGCGCTGGACATGCTGATAATGTATTCCTGGCCCGGTAACATCCGCGAACTGGAGAACGTGATCGAACGGGCGATGATCATGACCACGGACGACGTCATTCATTCCTACAACCTGCCTCCAACGCTGCAAACGGCCGTCTCGTCGAACACCGTCGACCAAGGCTCGCTCGGCATGGTACTGGGGAAAGTCGAAAAGCAAATGCTCATCGACGCACTGATCGCCAACCGCGGCAACATCTCCCGTTCCGCCGTCCAGCTCGGCATCACGGAGCGCATCATGGGGCTTCGCATCAACAAATATAACATACATACTCAAAACTACAAATATTTATCCAATGATACCAACTGAAATAAACGTAACGCACTGCGACTACGGCGATCCTTCGCACCTGCAGGCCGTGGCCACGCTGATCAACACCTATATCCGGGATGAAATGGGCGGCGGCGAACCGTTGTCCAAAAGCGGACGGTTCCGTCTGGTGGACGGACTTCAAAATTCCGCCAATGCCATTGTGCTGCTGGCCATGTACAGAGGCTCCTTCTGCGGATTGCTGGTCGCCTTCGAGAACTTTTCCACCTTTACCGCACAGCCGATGATCAATATCCACGACATCTTCGTACCCAGATCCTGCCGTCGCAAGGGCGCGGGACGAAAGCTGATGAACGCGCTCATCGCCGAAGCCAGGGAAAGGCGATGCAGCCGCATCACACTCGAAGTAAGGCACGACAATGCGGCCGCACAGCATTTATACAGGGACATGGGATTTGACGACACGAATCCACCGATGTACTATTGGCGGAAGCAGCTTTAACGGCGTACGGCATGGAAAAGCGAATGCACGACATGGTGCGCCTGTTTGTCGCCAACGGATACGGTTTCGGAAAATACCGCGCAGGATATATCTTTGCCAAAACGCTGAAAGACGACAGTTTTTTCTATCTGACCAAAGATAAAATGGCCGTATTGTCTTCCTCCATGGACGAAGAGGACGAAAAGCAAACCGTTATTGCCGCCGGACAGCTCGCCTTCTCCGAACTCGCGCCGTATTTTCAGTTGGACAGCCGTCGAATATCCCGTATCGACTGGTTATGTCCGGTCAACGTCATCCTGCTTTGTGAAAAGGCAGAAACCGTCCGCAGTCAGCTGTTATACTACACCTGGCCGGCCGTAGCGCTGCGTTTCACTGCCGAATTGTCAGAAAACACGCTGGTGATATACGACCGCTTCACGCCGCCCGCCCGTCTGGAATTTTTACGCCGTGAAGCGGCTGCCAACCGGCACATATCGGACAGCACGGAATACTGGTCGATGCTCAAGCTCCTTGCCATCGGCGACCGTTTCGGCGAGCTGGCTCCCAAGGTCTGCATGGAAACGGTCTTGAATCAAACACACAAATAGCACATTCCATTTATTCCCGAACAGAAAGGCTTCCGGCAGGAAAGGAACTGCTGCCGTTTGCAGAGTAACAGTTCCGGCAGGAACAGGGATTCTGCCGTTTGCAGATGATAACTGTGCGCGGGACGGTTTTGTGCATGAAACCCCACAGGCGTTACCTGTGAATAACCTCAAATTCATTTGGGTGGATGCGATGCAATGAAACCTCCAACCCTGTAAGGGTTTCCTTATTTCATTCATTTCCACAGACAATCCTTACAGGGTAGAAGGAGCAGGGATCTATTCCTGTCCCTAAATAAATCCGGAGGTTATTCTCAAGAAACTCTTCACAAAGTTTCATATGCAATTCACAAAATCTTCCCGAGTGAAGTATAAATTAATCTGAAACGAAGTCTTCTCTATCATAAAACGAAGTCTTCCCTATCATGGAAAGAAGACTTTCCCATATTGGAAAGAACTCTTTCCTGTATTGAGAAGAACTTTTTCCTGCATTAGGAAGAACTCTTTCCTATATTGGAAAGAACGCTTTCCTGCATTGGGAAGAACTCTTTCCTGTATTGGGAAGAACCCTTTTCTGTATTGGAAAGAACACTTCCCTGAATCAGAAAGAATGCTTTTCTGTATTGACAGGAGCTTTTCTGTTAGACAGAAAGAAATCTTATATGAATAAAAAAGCATGTTCATGTAGCAAAGATAGAATAAAGATTTTATATGACCGGTACTGTTTTAAGTAGAATTTCATGTCAGTCCGTTATTTTTTCGGATCATCCGGTTATTCACTGTAACGGTGTTTTTTACAGGAATGGCCGTTACCGTATAGCTATCTCATTCCGTATGCTGTAAGGATTCATTTTCAATGGAATATAAAACCTAAGTGAAATTTCTGTTTTCT
>JAITQL010000203.1 GCA_031288935.1 Tannerella sp. | reverse complement strand
CGGACGGGAGGAAAAGATATCTGTCATAGTCAAACCTATTTGTTCTCTGATTTTATTCGGCTGCAAAGTTACCTGTCTTTTTGAAAAAAGAAAACAGTTCCAGCGAAAAGGATGAAGATTGTGTTTTTTTATGTGTTTGGAGAAAGATTCATGAGTTCCAAAGTTCGAGGCTGAAACCCATACATCCTTCACGCGGCATGGTTTTGTGCATGACACTTGTCCCGGCGGGACATGATGTCGGTAGAAAAAGAATGCTGCAACATCCGGCGGAATCCCGTCCGGGATGATATGCAGGCAATATCGCATACATACCATCCCTACGGGATTTGGGCGGGCGGGGAACATCCAATTTTCTACCGACATCCTGTCCCCGACGGGACAGGTGAATGGAGAATGGAGAATGATGGGGCGCGGCATTTCATCATTCTCCATTCCCCGGATTGCACAGGGGTTTATTTCCTTATGCCGCGGACGACGACGGGGACGGGGTCGCCCGTATGGAGGCGGAAAAAGTAAAGTCCCGGCGCGAGCGAGCGGGTTTGGAGCTGCTTGCCGGGGTTGTCCGCCCGCAGACAGCATCTGCCGTCGGCGGCGTAGATCTCCACGCGGCGGACGTGTTCGTATCCCCGGATTTCCACCTCTTCGCCGAAGAGAACGGGATAGATGCCGGGGGCGTTTTCCACTACACCGGCCATGCCTACTTCGAGCGGGGAGCTGAGGAGGCCTTCGTCGTTGCCGAACTGTGCCGATACCTGGTAGCGGGCGTTCGGAACGGGGTCGGCGTCAACGTATCTGCGGCCCGAGGCGGTGGTTATGCCGATCACAGTCCGGTTGCGGTAGATGTTGTATCCCGATACTTCGGGGAAAGGTATGGGCGGGGAACTGTAGTCCAGGAGCGGTTCCGAGGTAAGGATGGCGGAGTAGAATTGCTTGTAGGGGCTGTTCGCATCGCCGTCCTGAACGGAAAAGGTTTCCATTGTTTCGTCCTGCACCGAGGTCGTCAGCGTCCCTTCGGTGGATGTGATGATGGCGGAGACGAAGAAGTTGATGTTGTACCGTTCGTCTGTTCTTCCTTCCTCGTAGAGGGTGTACCAGTTTTGCCCGTCGAAGGAAAAGAGGTTTCCCTTACCCTGTACGGCAGGGCCTCCGTCGCACTTGGCGGGGTATTCGTTGGAGCGGCTGGACACTTTGGTGACGTGGATGGCGACGATCATCTGCCGGGAGGCGTCGATGACAAACGGCTCGGCGAGCGGGACGGTGTTCATGACGCCGTAGGAGGGGTCGTCGACTCGCCGGCTGAAGATTCTGTCGCCCTGCGAGACGTAGATTTCATACGAATTGCCGCGGACGGGTATGAAGTTGACGGCGGAGACCGTTTTTTTGTGGAAGGGCAGGATGTTCTCCCTGTCCCAGAGCTGTCCGAAGTAGAAGCGCCGGCTGCTTTCGATGATGACCTGATTGATTGCGTGGGGGCTTCCCCAGTAGATGGTCTGTTCATAGAGGGGCGGCGTCCAGAGTACGGCGACCTTGTCGGCCGTGGTGGGCGTGACGGCAATGTTCTCCGGCGCCTTGTAGTCGGGGATATGGAGGGTGGCGTTGCTGAAGTCGGATTCGCGGTCGCGGTCGTAAACGGCGGATACGTTGTATTCGTGCCGCCCCGGATCGGGCGTGACGGAGAAGGAGGGTTCCGTTGTTTCTCCCGTTCTTGTGCCATTGTCGTATATCCGGTATTTCAGGGGGGGAGCGGATACGGGATCCCAGGCGAGGTGTACCGTTTTTGCCTCGTAGACGGCCTGCAGTCCGGAGGGAGCGGATACGGCTCCGCCGTGATACCGGCCTTGCAGGGTTTCAGCGCCCGATTCGACGGGATCAAGGTATTTGCTCATCGGCTGTCCGTATTTGTCCCAGTGATAGCTTAGCTTGCCGTAGAGGTTGAGGCCGGTCGTTTCGGTGCAGTTGGAACTTCCGCCGGTCAGCGATCCGACGAGGAGGTGGTTTTCGTTGAAGAGAGGGGAGCCGGAGGAGCCTGCTTCGGTAACGCCGTGTCCGTTTGCCGTTTCGTCGAAGATCACGTTCCAGTGTGCGTTTTCTCCCCCTTCGGTCAAATTGTCGGCCTTGAAGGTATAGGTAGTGGCGGGATTCCGGTAGGTGGAAATCTTCATGTAGTCGCCGCCCGGATGGTGAAGGCTTGCGCCGGACATCGCGGGCTTGTCGCGCCTGTCCCATCCGTTGTAGTATACGTTGTATGCTTCGGGAATCGGCTGCTCCAGGAGCAGTAGCAGTCCGTCGGATTCCCTGTTTGTTGCCGACGCGGCGACTCTCCGGCATCCGGTCATCGTGTTGGCGCGTGAAATCGAGGAGGTGCTGCTGCATCCGCTTCGTTCGTAGTTAAAATAGAAGACCCATTGCAGCATATCTTCGGCGGTGGATACCAGCCCGCTGTTATCGCTCGAGCAATGTTGTGCGGTAAGGATATACGGTTTTATGTCCTGCGCCGTGTTGTTGAGCAGCGAGGCCGAACAGAGGTAGCTTTTCTTCCCGATGAGCTGCACCATGCGACAGACGCTTCTTTTCTGGCTTTGCCACATGTCTCCTTCCTCGCAGTTCACGCCGACCTCGCAGGGAAAGGATGCCCGCAGGGATACGGTATTGTTGATGACGTTCAGGTGATTGTATCCGTATCCGACGGCTTCGATTTCGATGCGCAGGTGCTGGTCGTCGGGCGAGGCCACGTATTCCAGCGTCACGTCGTCGCCGGCTACAAACTCCGTGGCAAAACGGCCTCCGGACGGGTGAGTGCGATGCGTGTAGGCGCCCAGTATCTGCGTCTTTTCCGCATTGTAAAGGAAGAGCTTCCCGCCTTCGGGAATGTGGAAATCCGAATAGTACAGCATCAGGGCAATCGCCCCATTGGCCTGAATATCCAGTTGCCAGACCTTTTCACCGCCTGGCAGCGTGATCCACCGTCCTGCGTTTTGCGGATTCAGCGCGACGTCGATCAGCGTAGCCACTGCCGGCGGCGCCAGGCCTTCGGCGGCCTGCCACTCGTCCACGCGCTTCAGGTCGTCCACGGAAAATGTAACCGGGATTTGCGTGGCGGTCTGACTGCTTTTTAATTGAATAGGGTATTGAAAACTCGGCGGGAAACCGCCGTCGCTTATCTGTGCGGAAAGATTCATTGCTTGCAACGCGCATATTCCCATGATCCGAATGATCCTCTTAGACAGCATACTCATATTTTTCATCATCAACCGATTTTGTTTTATGCACTTGAAATGATGCGTGCAAAGATACATAAAATCCCGAAAGAGCCGTCTCATTTCCTGCAAAGCGTCGGGTAACGCCCGTGCAGCAAGCCTGTAAGCGCACAGGCCCTTCCGGTTTTCTGAAAGCGAGGAAGGAAACAATCGAGTCACACATATAAATAATTGTTTTTATGATTACAGATAAAAATGGATTGTTTCACTTCACTCGCACGGACAGACTTCATACCTTGCAAAAAGCAACAGGTGTACCTTTCATCTCTTGTATTCCATCCATCTCCGGTAACAGAGGGTCAGCGTTTCAGTCCGCCCAGTCCGGCTCGCTGTCATTGACCGCATGATATTCAATAAGTCCCTGTACGGAAGACTCCACGATCAGATCCACTTTGGCGTCAAATTCAAGGGCAATTTCCTTGAGTATTTTCGAATAGGTGGAGGCTCCCGATCCGACAAACCGTATGGGATAGTTTTTATAATCGTATTGACAGATGTTGCGGGAAAAAAAGTTCCGCAAGTTTTGGGTCAACAGGTTGTACACATATTTATTTTCCAGATGATCCGCCAGAAAACTGGACACAGCGACTAAAAAGCGCGTTGGAGAGGGAGTGTCATAGATGGCATCCATCACGCTGTCGGCCGTAATGCCAAGCTTGTCATAAAAAAGTTTTGTCAAACCGGCCGGTGCAAGATTCTTCATTACATCGGCCAAAAAGGATTTCCCGAAAACAGATTCGCTCCCCTCGTCTCCTAAAATATATCCGGCCGACATGACATTTTTAATGATTTCTTCCCCGTTGTATAAACAGGAATTTGACCCCGTTCCCAGGATACAGGCAATACCCGTATCGTTTTTGAACAGTCCGCGGGCGGCGGCAAGCAAGTCGCTTTCGACCTGGACTACGGTTTTAAACTGGGCGATCAATGATGCCTTAACGGTATTTTTTTTCTCTTCGGTCGCACATCCCGCTCCATAAAAATAGATCCGGTTGATCTTTCGCTTGAAAAAGACCTCCGGCAAGTTAAGCCGGATGCTCCGGCTGATTTCTTTCCTTGACTGAAAATAGGGATTTATCCCTTCGGTAAAAAGCCTCTGTACGAGGCGGTCTCCTTCGACCAAAACCCATTCTGTGCGGGTAGATGTACTTTCAACTATCAATTTCATTATCCGGCGATTTATTTTGGGCGCAAATGTATGTATTTTTAATCATATCAACCCTGCTTTTATCGGTCAAATTTGTGTTTCCATCGCACAATATATCCAAATATGTGTGCCCATGAGCTAAGTAATTGTATTTTTGCACCCGATAAAGTTGATAAACGGTCATGACGAGATTCAGGAAAATAACGGAAGAAGCTTCTGCGTACGGTGATTTGGAGAAAAAAACGACGCGCGAAATGCTGGAAGAAATGAACGCGGAGAATGAGAAAGTCATTCCGGCCGTTCAAAAAGCCATCCCCCGGATAGAGCAGCTGGTGGATCGGATTGTTGCCCGCATGAAACAGGGCGGCCGGCTGTTTTACCTGGGGGCGGGTACGAGCGGCCGGCTGGGGGTGCTTGACGCCTCCGAGATTCCGCCGACGTTCGGTATGCCTCCCTCCTGCGTGGTCGGATTGATTGCCGGAGGCGACGACGCGCTCCGTTCGCCGGTCGAAAATGCGGAAGATGATGTTGAACAGGGCTGGAAAGATCTCCTGCTGCATCAAGTCAATGTCAGGGACACCGTTGTAGGCATTACCGCCTCGGGCACGACGCCGTATGTTGCCGGCGCATTACATGCGGCACGAAAGCACGGGATTCTTACCGCCTCCATCACCGGCAATCCCGATTCGCCGGTTGCCGCCGAAGCCGACATCGCCATCGAAATGATTGTCGGCCCGGAATACGTAACCGGCAGTTCGCGCATGAAATCCTGTACGGGACAAAAGTTGATACTCAACCTGATTTCTACTGCCGTCATGATTAAACTGGGGCGCGTGGAAGG
>JAITQL010000108.1 GCA_031288935.1 Tannerella sp. | reverse complement strand
TTGAAATCATTTAGATAAAAAATTTCCTGTATATCCGAATAGGGCACAAAAGCGATTTTCTCGCTGTCGAAACAACCCAAAAACGACGGAGGTAATATTTTGTCGAATGTTCGCGCCTTGCCAACGGTCAGCACAAGTTGGGTAAGCATCACGAGAATGTCGGTTGGCTTTTGTTTTGCTTCCGCCCAAAGGAGATATTCTTCTTCGGAAAGGGGTTGCAACCCCTTGTTTTTCAATTTGACGGCAAAGTCGATAAATCCCTTGATATCCGTGCAGTCATACCGATCAAAAAAGTCCTGTCCGACTTTGAGTTTGATTGATTCTTCGCGAATGTTGTCGTATTTCATTGTCTTGTTATTTTTTGCTTTGTCCGGCAAAATCCATTCCCGGTTTGAAATTCCAAGCCGGAATGATTGTTTTATAACCGGCTTTTTCCAATGTTCCGGCAATCCATGTTGCCCCCTTGTTCGTCGTTACCTGTGTAACTGATGAAGAAATCTTTCTTATTCGTAGCCATGCTGCTTAAATTGCTTTATTTTCATGACGCAAAAGTAGTTTATTCTTCCGAATAATGGGAATTTTGCTGTTATTTATTCCGGTCGGGTATCAAACAGGCAGGTTTGCGTCATTCATTACAGGAAAAAAATACATTATTATGACTATCCGCAAAGCGTCCCAACGCAATCCATCAGGATTGCATCGCCCGGCAGAAACGAATGTAACCCCGAAAAAGCTGCGGTGTAGACGCCTTCTTCTACCGAGCGAGCCATCCCACGGGATGGAAAAGCGCTCGGCTTTAGCGGCAAACGGTTAGGGAAATTAGAAATACAAGTATTATCTGTGCGTGAATTTTTTACAGGATAAAAGTAATCATACGATGACACAGGAAACAGCAATTAAATTGTTTGAAGACAAAAAAAATCGTGCCCATTGGGATGAAGAATCCGGAGAATGGTATTTTTCGGTAGTGGACATGCTGGAATCCTTGAGCGAAAGTTCCAATCCGCGGGATTACTGGTTCAAAATGAAGCAGCGAGTACAACTTGAAGATGGAATTGAGTTGTCAACAATTTGTCGACAACTGAAAATGGTTTCGTCAGATGGCAAGAAGTACAATACCGATTGCGCGCCCTTCTACAGAAACTCTTCCATTGTGTTATTGTATATATTCCCGAAGTTCCTTGCGTTGTAGACCATCACATGCGAACCGACCGTGTTGATGAACAGGCGATAGTACAGGTCCCGCAGAGAGATTTGCGGACTTGCGTTTAACTGCTCCAGCAGGGTGGAGGTGAAACGGTTGCTCATCCATACACCCAGTTCGTCGCTGAAGATGTCGGCTTTCGATGTTTCGGAAGCGTTGGCGGCCGTGATGAACAGCAGGCCGGGGATGCCTTCACACGCTTGAGCGACACTGCCCGAATAGCAGGTTTCGATCAGACACAATAACTTCCGGTAGCGCTGTTCGCTACTCATTCGGACAAACGCTGTCCGGGCAAATTCCGCCGTAACGCCCTGCGGATCCTCTTTCCAGCGCCATTCGCCGGGCAAGCCGTGTCCGCTCCAAAAGAACAGCACATTGTCGTTGGACGCGGATTCCAGCACGTGCGGCAGGCGTTCGCTTTTCTCGCCGTTGAGAATGGCCGTTATGTCTTCAAGCTGCAGTTCCGAGAGTTTGTAATCTATCTCCACCGCTTTGTACACGTTGGCTCCGCCAATTTGCACCTGCACCGTGCCGGGACTGGTGTTTTTGGCGTTGAAAGCAATGTCGTCTTCGGCAACGAGCACGATATGGTCGTCGGCATATCCCTGCTGTTTCAAGAGTTGATACATCGCAAGCACGTCGGCCTGATGACGGTAGTTCAGCCAGCCGGAGGAGGCTGCAACCAGCAATGCCCATTTCTCGCGGAGCGGAGGAAAGGCCACCGTCACTTCGTCGAAATCCTGCATCAGAGCGGCTTTCCGGTTCCAGCCGGCCAGGGTGGCATCCGTCCGTTTGCCGCCATCGCTGGTATTGTAGTCCAGAATGATGTACTCGCCGTTATATACCTTGTAATTGTAGTACGTTGTATTCAGCACGTTGGTATAGACCCTGGCATCGAAATCCAGGCTTCCCGACGCGCCCCGGATGTCCGGGTACACCTCGCCGGAGAGGGCGTTGAATACCCGCTCCATGTCTTTCTCCTGCCAGCCGCCGGGCGCCGGTTCGCGACCGTCCACAACATGGCGGAGGTTCAGGTTCAAGTCCTCGCCGGGGTGACGCATCCGGCGGAAAGCGGCGTAGGCAATCAGCATGGCGGCGTCGTAGAGCTGCGCCTCGCCGACGCTTACCTTTTCCGAAAAAAAGACTTCGTAGGAAATGTCAAAGCCCGCTTCGGGGTCGGCGCCAAAACAGACGCCCTCCATTCCCTCGGCGCCAAGGCCTGTCTGGGCGAGCACATCCGTTCCGTAGCCGGTATCGGAAAAGAGCAGGCGGGGCGCACGGCCCGTTTCCAGGGCGTAAGCGTGCTGCGCCTGCAACAGTTCCTGCAACTCGACGGTCTCCGACATGGCGCAGATGATATAGTCCGGCTGTGCGGCGGCGGCTTCGCGGTAACGGTCTGCCACGGTTCCACTTTCGTAGGCATGGATGCCGCACACCGTCAGTCCCAGTTCGTTTGCCTGAAAACCGAACCAGTCAATAAAAGTCTGTCCGTACAGATCGTCCCGTTTGGCCAGCAGCGCCACCCGTTCCGCCCCGTAGTAGAGCGCTTTTGCAAGCAGCACTTCGCACTGGGTGATGTCCGTTTCGGTCATTGCCCACAGAAAGCCGCTGCCGGAATAGCCGCGAATAAGCTGTTCGGTGGTGGCAAGGGTGAAGAACGGCTTTCGGGTCCGGGCGCACTGGACGGCTATCTTTTGGGCATTTGAAGAGTACAGGCCGCCGATGACCGCCGTAATATCTTCGCGCGTAGCCAGCGACCGGACGAGGACGTCCAAGTCCGCCTCCTCCTCGTCGTACCATTCATAGACAAGACTGACGCCCCCGGCCTGCCTGCCCTGCGCAGCCAGGATGTTTTCACTTGCCCACTGCAAGGTGCGTTTCCAGTGTGCCTCCAGCCCGTAGCCCATCGGCAGGACGACGGCGATCTTCTGCTCGTGCCACTCCACCGTATCCTGCACGTCCGGCAGTTCCTCCCTGTTGCAGGCGGGCGCGAGCAACAGCGGCAGCAGGAGTATCCATTTATTACTTGCCAGTATCTTCATGCTCCTTTTCCTTTTGAATGGCGGTTGTTCTCATACGTTCCACTTCCGGCAGGAAGGCTTCCAGGTAGGCTTCCGGCACTTGCCAGTCGATGTAGCCCGATTCCAGTCCGTAGACCTGCTGTCCGGGCATCGTGCCTTCCGTTATCCACCGGGAGAGGTAATTGACGATCAGCCGGTCGATATGCTTGATGACCGAGCCGACGATCTGCGAGGAGAGCGGCGACTGGTCGATGTCCATCCCGGCGGTGTACAGTCCGCCGGGGTATTCTCTGGTGTAGCGGTAGATACCCGCATTGGAGCCGCCGGCAACGGGAAAGACGAAACCGTACGTTTCCGCCCACGTTTCCATGTTGCGGTAGGCTTTATCGGCGGAAACGTAGCCAGTCCAGTCTTCGGCCAGATATTCAAAGGCCACCTCTTTGCCTGACCGGGCTGTAAAACCGTCCCTGAAGCCGTCTCCTGCATGGCGGGTCGGCAGGTCGACCGCGTTGGCAAGTACCACGAGAGCATTGCCGGCGGGGGTCATGGCGGCCGTTACGCCGGCCAGCCAGGAGGCTCCGTACATCGTGATACGGAAGGACTGGAGGGGTAACTGCTGCGCGTTGTCGCTCTCGAAGAGGAGGATTGTTTTCCCGGGGGCAGGCTGTGCCGAGCCTTGCAGCAGGCCGGCGGCCATCGCCTCGTAGTCCGAACTTGCCAGCACAAAAAGCGAGGCTGCCTCCCTGTCCGTCGCTGCCGTCAGCCAGCTTTCGAAAAGCGCTTCCCCTTCCTCTACGGAACGGGGCGAATGGAAAAACATTTCCACCTGCGGGTATGTTTTTTTTATGGTTTGCACGCCGCGCAGAATCTGGTCGTTGTAGCCCATGTCGCCCAGGCCGCCGGGGGAAAACAGCACCACAATCTGCTGCTGTTTCGCCTCCGGCCCGGTCACGTCTTCCCTGTCGCAACTGCTGCATACGCAGGCAAGGAGAAGGAGATAAAGGTATATGTTGTAGCCCGCCGCTTTCATTTCAATTAATCTAAAACCTGATATCGCCGCCTCTGGAGGGATAAGTCTTGGTATGTCGCAGTATGTAATAGTAATCACACTTCGGACATCTGGGGGGATAAACATGTATCCCTATCCCATGAACGCATTCTTCTTTATTGGTGTTGTCATCCTTGCCTCCGGTGGG
>JAITQL010000101.1 GCA_031288935.1 Tannerella sp. | reverse complement strand
GACCTTTCCGTCGCCTCCACCGCCGCCGCCTTTGGCCGCGCCTGGGGGCTGGCCACGTTCAACAGCGACTGGGACCGCGTGCCGGATACGGACTGGCTGCACGAGGCGCTGAAAACGACCGCCGTGCAGGATTACAACGTCAACGTGCAGGGCGGCAGCGCGAACGTCACCTGCTATGCCAGTCTGGGGTATTACGAAAACGGGGGCATTGTGGTCGGTTCCGGCATGAAACGCTACTCGGGACGCCTCAACGTAGACGCCAAAAGCGATCATTTCGGATACGGAGCGCTGGTAAGCGTTTCGCTGTCGGACATCGACCAGATTCCCGTCAGCAGTTCGTATACCAACCCGATCGTGCTGGCCTATGACACGCGCCCCATTCAGCCGGTGTACAACGAAGACGGCAGCTATGCGATGGTCAGGGAGGGCGATTACAACCTCGCGGCGCTCTACGACGGTAAAAACGGCGACATTTACAATCTCAAGACGCTGGTCACGATCCTCAATCCCTACTTCACAATCGGGATCGCCAACGGCCTGGACTGGAAGACGAATGTGGGGCTGACAATCACGGAGACGAACCAGTTCGATTTTGCCGGAATGAACAACCCCGGCAGCTATGCTTCGGGCGTTTATTCCAGCATGACGGGAACGAAGGAGAACCGCCGCGCCAATACGTACAGCAACACGAACACGCTGCACTGGCACAGGTTGTTCGACAAACGGCACGACCTGAACGTCATCCTCGGCCACGAGATGCAGAAACTTACCCTCAGCGAACTCAGGGCAAGAGCCAGAGGCTATCCCCTGGCCGATGTCAAGGAACTGGTCAACGCTTCGACGCCGACGATAGCCACGTCCAACTATCGCGCCAGCACGCTGCTTTCCTGTTTCTCGAACTTTGAATACAACTTCGACAACATCTACTATCTCGCCTCGTCGTTCCGCTACGACGGCTCGTCGCGCTTCGGAAAGCACAACCGCTGGGCGCCCTTCTGGTCGGTCGGCGGCAAATACCGGCTCACGGGCGAGTCCTTTATGGAATCCCTTGGCAGCGACGTCCTGTCCGACCTTACCTTCCATGCCAGCTACGGCTCGGTAGGCAACCAGGACATCGGCTACTACGCGGCGCAGGGGCTGTATTCCTACGGCAATCCCTACAATTCCATGCCGGGCGCCGTGCCGTCGCAGATAGAAAATCCCGATCTGAAATGGGAAACCGTAACCAAGTTCGACGCGGGGTTCAACGCCAATCTGTTCGGACGGATCAATTTCGACGTGGACATCTACAACCAGCGGACAAAAGACATGATTTTCAACGTGCCCCTTACCATGACCAGCGGATTTTCCAACGTGACGAAAAACGTGGGCGAGATGGAAAACCGGGGCGTCGAGGTGCTTGTCAACCTGCCGGTCGTGCGCGCCAAAGAGTTCCGGTGGGACGTCAGCCTGACGTATACGTACAACCGGAATACCCTTGTGTCCATGGCAACCGACGAGCCGATCATCACGAACTACAATATCCAGCAAGCCGGTTCGGCCGTGAACACGTTTTACCTGAAAGAGTACGCGGGCGTCCATCCGGAAACGGGCGAACCGCTCTGGTACACCCGCGGCGCCGGCTCCGAAACGACGACCGACATCAATTCCGCACAGCAGGTGAAACTGGGTCAGGCCGCTCCGAAGTATTACGGCGCACTGGGAATGAACGTTGCCTGGAAAGGCTTTGACTGCTCGTTCGACCTGTCTTATTCCGGCGGCAACAAGGTATTCAACCGCGGCTTTCAGTACGACATGCACTGCGGGAGCTACAAACTGGGTCCTGTTTCCCGATACGTGTACGAAAACCGCTGGAAACAGCCCGGCGACGAGACCGATGTCCCCCGCTTTGTCTGGGGTGGAAACACCGGGGCGGCGCAACTCTCGTCGCGCTATCTGATGGACGCCTCCTATGGCCGTATCAAGAACGTTACCCTGGGCTACAACCTGTCCGACGGACTGTGCAGCCGCCTGAAAATGGAAAAAGTGCGTATATTTGCCTCCGTAGACAATTTGTACACCTTTACGGCGAAAGAGTTTATCGGTTTTGATCCGCAGGCGCGTGCCGACGGATATGTTCAATGGGCTTATCCCGTAGCGTGCACGGCGCTGCTGGGGCTGAATGTCGGTTTTTAACAGGAGTGCAACGGAAGTTTTACCAATCATATCTGAAACAGGATGAAAAAGTTACATTATTATATTTGCCTGGTTTGCTGTTTGTCGGGAGGGTTGCTGTCGTGCGACGATTTCCTGACCGAATCGCCGGCCGATTCGATTCCCGACCGCGATGCGTTCAACACGGTGGAAGATTTTACCAACAACCTGAACGGCGCCTACTCAACGATGGGCAGTGCGGACTTGCTGGGACGGGACTTGCTTTGCTTCGGCGACTTGTGCGCCGATGCCTGCCAGCACAATACGGCGTCGTTTAACTTTCAGAAGCTGGCCGTCTGGAGCGTAAACGATACCGACGACGACCTGCTGGCCGTCTGGCGTTGCTGCTACCAGGTCGTTGACCGGACGGCGCGCATCATTGCTTCGGCGGAGACGTATTCCGGCGTGGAAACACCCGCCTTCAACGTCTGTCTGGCACAGGCGCACGCCCTGCGTGCATGGTGCACGTTCTATCTGGCCAATCTCTACGGATTGCCGTACACGTATCAACCCGGGGCGCCGGGCGTGGTGAATGTCAAAACGCCCGTTGCCACCACCGACCGGGTGCAGCGTGCAACCGTAGCCGAAAACTACGCCTTCATACTCGAAGACATTGCCGCCGCGCATCGCTGTTACGAGAAGGAAGGGACGCCCAATCCCGGCGTTTACTGCTTCAACCGGGCGGCCGTCTCCGCCTTTGAAGCGCGCGTGAAACTTTTCATGGGAAATTACGCCGAAGCCCGCACGGCGGCGCAAACGGCCATTCGGCAGTTCGGCGGTTCGCTCGTGAACACTTCCGCGCAATACACGGCCATGTGGAACACGTCCGCCATGTCGCCCGAAGACATCATGCGCTATCAACGTTCGGCAACGCAAACCCATTCCTACTATTTCATGTGGGGGCCTTCCGGCGGAGCGGAATTTGTACACAACGTGCTGGCGGAGATTCCCGAAGACGATATTCGCTACGACATCTACAACCGTACGCAGTACGGCAAATTCTGCGGCACGGAATTGGGGAACGCCACGCTCAGCATTCCGCTGTTCCGCTTGCCCGAATTATACCTGATCATTGCCGAATGTGACGCGGCGGAAGGCAATTACGCTGACGCGGCCGGTACGCTGGCCATCGTGAGCGATGCGCGCAATTCCGCCCTTTCGGGACAGATTGCCGCCGATGCTTCCGTCATGCAGCAGATACGGGACGAACGGAAGTGGGAGACTTTACAGGAAGGACACCGCTTCTTCGACGCCCGCCGGTGGAAAATCAAAATAGACGTGTATGGCGGTGTATATCCCGGTTTTGACATCGCAAGGTTCTGCTATCCGGTGCCGGCCGACGAGGTAAATGCCGGCTATGGCGTTGTACAGACTGAAAACTGGGCGGCTGCATTGCCGGCCGTGAATTGAACAAAACATATTTTCCGTGTAATAATTAAATAAGGTCTTATGAAAAAAATTCTCTGCATGTGTGCAGGTCTGAGTATTCTCTGGATGGCGCCGGCCCGGATGCAGGCGGCGGGGAAGGTGAATATCTCGTTCGACAAATATCATGGTTACACCGCAACGGTGGATTACCTGAAAGCCGTCAGCAAGGCGTATCCGGCCATTACCGCTTTGGTCGAGATCGGCAAGAGTGCGCAGGGACGGCCACTCCATGTGTTGATCGTCACCAACCAATCGACGGGGACGACGCTTGACCGGGAGAAAAAGCTTGTCCATGAGCGCAGGCTTGAAGTGAAACAGCCGCCCGTGCTTGACCGTGACCTGGGAAAACCGGGTTATTTCATCAGCGGCGCCATACATGGCGACGAACCGACGGCGACGGAGGCGGCGCTGTATGTCATTGACCGGCTGGTATCGGGTTATGGCAGCGATCCGCAAGTTACAGCCCTTCTCGACGGCAAAGTCTTTTACATCTGCCCGGCCGTCAATCCGGACGGACTGTACAATACCGTCGAACTGGGTGCGCCGCAGGCGACCAATTCAATGGATCAGGCCGAAGCGAAGGCGCCGCCGTTGCGCAAAGACCTGAATGGCGACGGGCGGTTTTCGCAAATCCGGTACAAGTCGGCGGCGGGCGAGTGGGTAAAAGATCCTTCCGACCCGCGCGTCATGCTGAAAGCCGCGCGGGGCGAGTATCCCGGCGAGGAGCGTTACGCGCTGGCCTTCGAGGCGGAGGCGGACAAGGGAATCGACCTCAACCGCAACTTCCCCGAAGGCTGGTGGGCGGGCGACGTCATGCCGGACGTCAGTCCCGTCTATACCGACCGCATGAGTGGCTATCGGGGCGACATGCAGCCGGCCGGATCGGGCGAGTTTGCCGTTTCCGCACCCGAAGTGCACGCCCTTTGCGAGTTTATCGTCACCCATCCCAACATCATCATGGCCAATGGCTATCAGGCGCCGGGCGGTTTCGTCCATCGTCCGCTGGGAGCGACGGGCGACAGGCGGGTGCAACCGCGAGATGCCATCGTATACGACCGGGTGATGGGCAAGAAATACCTCGAACTGCTGGGCGCCGGATTGCCTCCGGCCTGGGCAGCGCCGGATTCCATTGAAGCCTGCCGGGACGCCCTGGCTGCCGGACGCAATGCCGCTGCCGTGGCACGGGGCTATGCCTTTCCTTACGAGTGGCGGACACCTTACGACGAACGGACGGGCAAAGGTTCGCACGGTTTGATGGTCGACTGGCTTTACAGGCAAAACGGCATCTATGCGCTGGAGACGCACCTCTGGAATCCCGCAACGGACGTGCCGGGGCTGAGCGGACTGAAGGGGGCGGCGTTGCAACGGGCGCTGACGGATTATGCCGTCAAGGCGGGCGGAACGCTTTTCCTTGACTGGAAACCGGCCCGGCATCCTGTTCACGGCGACGTGGAAGCGGGTGGATGGATTGCCGCAACAGGGCTGAACAATGCGCTGCCGGGCGAGGTACTGGAGAAAATCTGCGAACGGCAATGGGCGTATGAACTCTACCGGGCGGAATTGATGCCTCAACTGCAAATCAACGACATCCGGGTGAAGAAGAAACGCGAAGGCGGCACCGTCGTACTCGAAATTACGGCCGAAGTGGAAAACGCCGGCGCTTTGCCGACGGCCTTGCAACGCGCCGAGACGATGCCTCTGAACCGGGGCGACGTCGTCTGGCTGGTCGGCGAAAACAACCAACTGATCTTTCTCTCCGGAAACCCCTGTCAGAAGATCGGCGTGCTGGACGGCCGCCTCGAACTGCCGGAAACGCCGGCCGGGAAAAGCAGGAAAACCGTCCAATGGCTGGTTTCTCCCCGCGGGAACGAAACAATCAAGGTCGTCGCCTCGTCCCTCAAGGGCGGGACGGTCGTCAAGCAAGTCAACTATGAATCACTCTAAAAACGTAAACAAATGAAAAGACATGTATGTTGGATAACGGTTATCTTCGGACTGGTTTGCCTGTGGCCGCTCGCGGCGCAGAAAAAACTGCAAACCGACCTGGGCGGACATCACGGCGAAATGGATTTCGTGATCAACTGGAAGCAGGTGTATTCCTATGACGAGTGTGTGAAGATATTCTTTGATCTTGAGAAGAAATATCCCGGACTGTGTTCGGTACAAAGCATCGGGAAGAGCCGCATGGGACGCGAACAGTATGTGCTGACGCTGACGGCGAAGGAGACGGGCAAGGATACGGAAAAGGCCGCCTTGTGGATGGACGGCGTGATACACGGTAACGAACTGAACGCCGTGAGCTGCTGTCTCTACACGGCGTGGTATCTCCTGACCCGCTACGACTACGACCCGCGCGTGCACGACATCCTCGACCGTACCACGGTCTATTGCCTGCCCGTCTTCAACGTCGACGCCTACGATTCCTACGTCACCCTGCCCAATACGGACAGCAACCCGCGCGAACCGTTCAGGCCGACGGACGACGACGGCGACGGACTGTATGATGAAGACATGGCCGAGGACGTGGACGGCGACGGCGAAATTTCGCAGATGTACGCCGAAGACCCGAGCGGCGCCTTTCGCCTGAGCAAAGACGGGAATCGCTTCATCCGCATTGCGGCGGACGACTGGTGGGAGGGGAAACGTTTCACGCTTGTCGGCACGGAAGGGTATGACAACGACGGCGACGGGCTGACGGCCGAAGACGACCTGGGCGGCGTAGACCCGAACCGCAATTTCCCGTACGACAACAACAAGCCGGCTGTCAAGACCTATCCGCTCTCGGAGCCGGAAACGCGGAACGTCTGGAATTTCCAGCGCACGCACCGCAACATTCTGGTCACCTTCAATTACCACAACTCCGGACGCTGGCTCATGTTCACCATCCCGCCCAAATCAATGGCTCCGCCGGCGCGGGTCGGTTATCCGGAACCGGTAACCGGTCGTTTTCCGAACAACAAGTACGCCTTCCGGACGAATCACACGGTCGACCCGGCCTACCGGCACGACCTGGAGGTGGTAACCGCAATGGTGAGCGACGGACTGTACATCCTCAAGGACTACACGGCTCCGGAAGAGACCTGGCTGAACGGCGAACATCCGGCTTCGCTCTATCACATGCTCGGCGCGTACGCCTTCCTGATGGAACTCTGGGGACGCCCGGCGCCCTATGCCGATACGAACCAGGACGGAGCCGTTTCGGACGAAGAGTTTGCCCGCTGGATCGAACTGGATCTGGGCGGCGACGGCTGGATCAAACCCCGCCCCTGCGACCATCCGCAGTTAGGCCAGGTCTGGATCGGCGGGACGCACAAGCGGCACATCGACCGCAATCCGCCGGCGCGCTACATCGAAGAGGAAGCGATGAAGAACTCGCTTTTCGTCGTGCACTGCCTGGAGGAATTTCCCCATCCCCGGTTCGGTCACTACCGCGTGACGTCGCGCGGCAACAACCTGTATCAGGTAGACGTCGAACTGGTGAACGACTATATGTTTCCGACGATTTCCGACCGTGCGATGCAGATCGGCCGTTGCACGCTCGACCGCATTGAGGCGACCGTGTCGGCAGGCGAAGTGCTTGATCCGGTCGCTCCGGCACAGAGCGGCGGTGGCGGTGGCGAGAGCGGCGGCATGGGCGGACGTTTCTCCTACACCTTTGGCAAGGAAACGGTGAAGGCCGGCAAAAAGACGGAATTTCGTACCAAAGCGCGTTCCACGCAGACATTCACCTACACCATCCTGTCTGCAAATCCCTCCGCCACGCTGGAATTATCCTATACTTCGCTGACGGGCGGCACGGATCGCATTCAAATCAACCTGTCGGAGAAGAAATAGGTGTATGCCAAATTGTCGCTTTGATAGCATTTCATGGAATGAGCCGTTCATTTTCCAAAATGAGCCGTCCATTTGTCCTTTACTGGAATCCGTTTACAGTTTTACTTATAAACACTACCTGATGGCCAAAAATAAACATTTTTAAACAATCGGAGGTGTCGCCTCTGTCATATCATGTCCTTTGGTAAATAGGGTCTGCTGAAAAACTCGGACTTCGCAACTGTCCGGGATTGCCATATTTTGAGTACAACAACAGGTCTGTGCAAAAATATTCGAATCTCGCAGAGTTTATCCATACGCATCGAATCCGTGCTGAAAAACTCAGCCGCACTCTTGATATAAGGGTAAGCGACGCCACCCCCGCCAACTTGACGGGGTTAAGCGCCAACAGGATGCCGGCAATCCAGGATTCGCTTGTGTCTTTCAGACGCGCCTTGATGCGGTTTAAACCGTATCCGGTCTTTGCCTGACCAAACTTGCCTTCTGTCGGATTGCGTTCTCCCGGACTTGCACGAATCGCCAATGCCGGGGGTCTTCCAAGCGGTTTGGCTTTGAGCAGGATGCCTTTCTCTTTGAGCATCCTGCGGTTTGCCCGCGTGCAATATATCCGATCGGCCAACACCCGGCGAGGATAAAAGCCAAACCGCTTTTTGTACTTTTCAACGTATGATTCCATGTGGCTGCCTTCATTGAATGCAGCCCAACTCGGTTCATCCAAAAAGGAGATGCCGTCTGTGAGCGACACGTGTATCTTGGCCCCGGACTCTGCCTTTGCCCGGCTTTTGCCCCGGACAGTGGGGCGAACACGGGGCTGATGAATGCTTGCGATGCGGTCTTCCATCGTGCGAGTGTCGGTTCCGTACATCTCAAACTGCTGCCCGTAAAGCGTTTGAACTGTCCAAAACTGCTTCAGTTCCTTATGTTTCAACGGCATTTTTTCATATTCGTCCAACAGGTGATGGACGCTTTGTATGTTCCGACGAAGGAAGCCCGATTGTTTTCCGATCCCACTGCGAATCGCTTTCTTCGATTTGTTCTTTTTCTGCGCCAGCGAAAGACAGGCTTTGCGGGCTACTTTCCGGTAGGTTCCCGGTTTCTTTGCTCCGTGCAAGTCGGGAACATGGAGCTTGTCTGTCAGACGTTCGGCGATTTGGCGGGCTTCCGGCAACAAGTCCAAATCCGCGGGACAGGCTATGTCTTGCGGACAGGCTGTTGCGTCAAAAATCACCGTCCCCCCGTGTTCTGTTGTGCCGGCCGATTCCGGTGAGGGAAAGGGCGATACTTCCGAAACAGTAGCTCCTCCTCCCGACTGTTCGCTGTTTCCCGAATTTGAATCCGCTTGCCCGGGCAATCGTTTTTCTTCCATCCCCGTCTTGAGGCTGA
>JAITQL010000029.1 GCA_031288935.1 Tannerella sp. | reverse complement strand
TGTCCGTACGACTTTGGCGGCTTGCGGGCTTGCGAGGCGCGCGTATGGTCGTTCTTCCGCAAGTACGACCGGTCGATGGACAAGTACGCCGGCTTCATCAAGGGCGATGCGTCCCGGGAGCCGATGCCGCTGTACATCAAGCCCGACCGCAAGCTGTCCGTGCGCGACGTGCAAAACAACATGCGCGATCATTTCGAGGGTACGGAGCTGGACATGACGCAGGATGCCGGCGCGGGGCCTTACAGGGCGCCTTACCGCTGGCGTCCGATGCACTTCACGGTCGACGGGCAGGAGTACCTGAACGAGCGCGCCATTGCCACGCAGCAGACGGCGTTCGTGATCGTTCCGCAGATGCGCGACTGGCTGCCGGACGCCGTGGGCGGTATCCTGTGGTTTGGCGTGGACGATGCGGACATGGCGGTCTTCAATCCGCTCTATGCCTCGCTGCTGGAAGCGCCGGAGTGTTACCGCGCGGGGAATGGCGATCTGCTGACGTTCTCGTGGACGTCGGCGTTCTGGATTCACAACTGGGTGGCGAACATGGCTTACCACAAGTACAGCTTCATGATTCGGGACATCCGCCTGCTTCAGGACGAGATCGAAGGCGGATATGCCACGCTGCTGCCGGCAATCGAGCAGGCGGCGACGGAGCTGTACCGGACGAATCCGGACGAGGCGCGGCGCTTCCTGACATGGTTCAGC
Organism: Tannerella sp.; assembly: GCA_031288935.1. GTDB lineage: Bacteria > Bacteroidota > Bacteroidia > Bacteroidales > Tannerellaceae > Tannerella. Next base: position 15,131 of record JAITQL010000029.1, on the reverse strand, counting down.
CGGACGAATGCGGAGAAAGTCACCGAGCGCTGGAAAAAGCTGGGTGAATACCTGCTTGTGAAATACGTGGACGGCAACGTGAAGAAAGAGGAAAACGGCGCCTTCAGACGCAATCCCTACGGATTGCCTGCTTCGCCCGATTTCCCGGGATATGACGAGGCTTATTACCGGCGCATTGTGGAAAGTGCCGGAGAGCGGTTGAAAGTAAAGTAACGGAAGAACAAAAAAAGGAGGAAAGGATGAAAAGATTATTTTTAACAGGTTTGCTGGCTCTGGTGGCCGCAAGCGGTTATGCACAGTCCGGCAGCGCGTCGGTGAGTGCGAAGACGGGCTATGCGCTCGACTGGGAAACGGTGACGCTTGGGGCGGATTACCGCTACAACTTCCTGCCGGAATTTCGGCTGGCGCCGTCGCTGACCTACATGATACGCAATCAGGGGCCAAGCGCGTGGTACATGGATCTGGACTGCCATTACATCGTGGAAGTATCGGAGCTGTTTTCGTTTTATCCGATTGGCGGAATCGGCATCTCCATCTGGCAAAAGGACTTGCTGAACAGGCGGGAGGATGCGGCACGGCTGGGTATAAACATCGGACTGGGCGGCGAATTGCAGTTGTCGCCCGAAATATCGGTCGGCGTGGACATGAAGTATAACCTGATCACTACCTACGACCAGGCGCTGGTTGCCATCCGGGTAGCGTATCACTTATAGGCTGCGACTGTTGCAGGAGGGGGACTTTCCGGCGATTCGGAAAGCCCCCCTCCGTCGCAAGCGACCGTTTGCGCACATCGCTCTCCACGGGCTGACGGCACGGGCGTCATGAAAGCGGGAAAGGACGGGAAGGAACCTTCAACGGCAGAGAGTCGGCAGCCGTATCCCCGAATCATAAACTTTTTTCGTACATTTGTCGCCGCGCAAACCGGCCGGTTTGTGCAAGTCAAACCTAATAACGGATAAAGCAATATGTTGAAATCGGGAATATACATGCAGTTGGCGCCGGTTCTTTTCGGTTGCGGAACGCTGGCGCGTGCCGGCGAAAAAGCCAAAGAAACCGGCATCACAAAGGCCTTGCTGGTGGCCGACCCCGCCCTTTTACGGACGGGAAGGGCGGAAGAACTGGCTGCCCTGCTGGCCGGAGCGGGCATCTCCGCCACGCTGTGGGCGGACGTGGAGACGGATACCCCCGAACATACGGTGAAAGCGGCGGCGGCTATTGCCCGCGCCGCGCAGATCGACGGCGTCGTGGCCATCGGCGGCGGCAGTACGCTGGACACGGCGAAGGCCATTGCCGTTGTCGCGGCGAACAGCGACGACATCCTGCGGGAAATCCCCGCCTACCTGTCCGGCCGGAAGAGCTATCCGGTACAACCGTTCCCCCTGCTGCTGATACCGACGACCTCCGGCACCGGTTCGGAATCCACGTTTGTGGCGGTCGTCACCTCGGACGTGCTGGACTGCAAAATCGGACTGCCCTGCCCGCCTGCCTTTGCGATCGTAGACCCCTGTCTTACGCTCGGCGTTCCGCCCCTCGTCACGGCGTTTACCGGAATGGATGCCTTCTCTCATGCGAACGAAGCCCTGACGGAACAGCGGAATACACCCCATGCCGACCTGCTGGCGTACGAAGCCATCCGGCTGGTGAGCAGGTGGTTGCCGGTAGCCGTGAAGGACGGAAGCAATCTGGAGGCGCGGGAACACCTGGCGCTGGCCAGTAACTATGCCGGCATCGCATTCAACGAATCCGGCGTTCACCTGGGACATACCGTCGCCCACGCCCTCGGTCATGCCCTGCACATTCCGCACGGCATCTGCTGTGCGCTGGTCACGCCCGCACTCATCGAGTTTACGGCGAAAGCCCATCCCGAAAAAATCAGGCGGATAGGCGATGCCATGGGACAGCCCGTTCATTCGGACAACCCCGCGGACACCGGGCGCCGGGTCGCCGCTCTGGTACGCACCCTTGCAAGGGAAACCGGACTGCCCTCGCTGGCCGCGCAAGGCTTCGCCAAAGAGCAAATCCTGGCCGTGAAACCGGCGGTCTACGGCCATCCCCTGAGTACAGCCTACGACGGCGTCATCACGGAACAGGACGTTGAGCACGTGCTGTCAAGCATGTACGACAACTATCTGTGATGCAAAGTCCCAAGCTAACCGTCATTCTTCATTCTTCACGCTTCATTCCTCATTCGCCATGATAGACCGGGCGACCGTCGACAGGATTCTGGGTGCAGCTGCGATAACCGATGTCGTATCTGAATTTGTCACCCTGCGCAGGCGTGGCGTCAACCTGATCGGGTTATGTCCGTTCCATTCGGACAGCAAGCCCTCCTTCTCCGTCTCTCCGGCCAGGAACATATGCAAATGCTTCTCCTGCGGCGAGGGAGGAGACCCGCTCCACTTCATCATGAAGATCGAGCAGCTGAGCTTTCAGGACGGTCTCCGCTACCTGGCGAAGAAGTATCACATCGACATAGAGGAAAAGGAGTTGACGGACGAAGAGAAGCGTGCGCAGGGCGATCGCGAAAGCATGCTCATCGTGAACAGCTGGGCGCAGAAGTATTTCACTTCACGCCTCTTTGAACACGAGGAAGGGAAGACCGTCGGCCTGAGCTACTTCAACGAGCGCGCTTTCAGGGAAGACATTGTCCGCAAGTTTCAACTGGGTTACAGCCTCGAGAAGCGGGACGACCTCTGCCAGACAGCCGTCAGGAGCGGATACAGGCAGGCTTACCTCGAAAAAACAGGCCTGGTCTCCATCCATGAAGACGGCTCGGCGCGCGACCGGTTCCGGGGGCGCGTGATCTTTCCCATACACACGCTGAGCGGCAAGGTCGTAGCCTTCGGCGGACGGATCCTGAAGCGAAGCGACAGGTTGGCCAAGTACGTCAATTCGCCCGAGAGCGAAGTGTACCACAAGAGCAACGAGCTGTACGGCATTTACTTTGCACGGAACGCCATCCGCAAGGATGACCGCTGCTTCCTGGTGGAGGGATACACGGACGTCATTTCCATGCATCAGGCGGGACTGGAGAACGTGGTCGCCTCCTGCGGAACGGCGCTCACGCACGGGCAGATACGCATGATTCACCGCCTCACCGACAATATCACCGTACTCTACGACGGCGACCCCGCCGGTATCAGGGCGGCCATCAAAGGCATCGACCTCTTCCTGGAGGAAGGAATGAATGTCAAGGTGCTACTGCTTCCCGACGGTGAAGACCCGGACTCGTTCGCGCGCAAGAACAGCGCGGCGGCGTTTACGGACTATATCCGGCAGCATGAAACGGATTTCATCCGCTTCAAGGCCACCCTGCTGCTTCGGGAGGCGGGCGACGATCCCGTACGGCGGGCGGCGCTCGTTTCGGACATCATCCGCTCCATTGCCGTGATTCCGGAGGGCATCATCCGCTCCGAATACGTCAAGGAGTGCAGCCGCATACTGGATGTGAGGGAGCAGGTGCTGATTGACGCGCTGAACCGCGAACGCAACAAGCGGACGCCGGAGCTGTGGAAGGCCAGGCCGGAAGCGCCGCCGCCGCCCGCACCGGAGCGGGAGGAAGCGCCGCCTCCACCGGAACCGGACGGGTGGTCGTCTCCTTACAAGGCCTTTGAAGAGACGCTGCTTCGCTATGTGATCCGTGCCGGCGAGCAGATACTGTTCGACTATATGGAGGGGGATGAAAACAGGATCGTCCGGGTGGCGGAGTATATTTGCGCGGAGTTGCTGCACGACGGGATCATGTTTTCCGTACCGGCGTACAGGTGTATGCTGGACGAGGCGGTCGAACATGGCGGCGACCCCGGATTCAACGCATCGCGCCACTTCCTCTCCCATCCCGACCCGGAGGTTAGCCGGACGGCCATCCGCCTGACGGATGACATGTATCCCGCCCGGTTCGACGCGCTCTGGAAGATGCGAGACGAGTTCTTTGCGGAAAGGGCACATGCCGGCGATCCGCCCCCGAAAGGGAATAACGCCGTCCCGGGCAATCAAATGGCTTCCATCCGGGCGCTGAAGGAAAAGGAACAGCGCCTCGCGACACTGATCGACGCCTTTGAACAGGCGCTCCGAAGGGATCTGTTCGCATTGAAGGAAGTGCACCTCCGGCAGGAAATCGCCGGACTAAGGAACCAACTCAAAACCCTGCAACAGGAGGGTGACATGGACGGCGCCATCGCCCTGATGACGGAACTGGGTCGTCTGAACGCATGCAGGGCAGAACTGAGCAAGCAACTGGGCGAACGCATCATACTGAGAATGTAGAAGCATAAAGAATGAAGAAGCCGGAATGCAGAATGACGGGCACCTTGAATCACCTGTTTTGCGAAGGCTGAAAGTATTGTCGGTCAATACGCTCGTCACCGGTCGCAGGACAGGATGAACGTACACGTGTCGCGGGGAGAGATATTCGGACTGCCCGGGCGAATCGTGTTCCGGTAAGCAAACTTCAGCATTCTTAGTTCAACGTTCGGGATATAAGGCTCGCGCTCCGTTTCACAACACTTCATTCCCCCTGTACGGAATATCCATTCGCAGACTTCATGAATAACAGGAAATTCACGTCTCCGATTCAAGGAAATCTTTTTCATTCATATTATGAAACAAGCTGCATGAATATCATGAAATATGCTGTATAAATAACAGGAAATCCGCTTCCCCGATTCAAGGAAATCTTTTTCATTCATATTATGAAACAGGTTGCATGAATATCATGAAATCTGCTGTATAAATAACAGGAAATCAGCTTCCCTAATTCAAGGAAATCTTTTTCATTCATATCATGAAACAGATTGCATGAATATCGTGAAATCTGCTGCATAAATAACAGGAAACCGGCTTTCCCGATTCAAGGAAACCAGTCTCTTTCATATCATGAAACAGGTTGCATATATAACATGAAGCATGCTTCATATATATCATGCAATAAATTCAAGAAGGTATTGAAGCGTGCTTCAAGTATATGTTGAAGCCGGCTTCAAGGATATATTGAAGCAGACTTCAAGTGTATCTTGAAGCAGGCTTCAATGATGTCTTGAAAGAATTTCATCTCTGTCCGCGCAAAATGCCGTCTGTTTATTCGGACTCCGTGTTCTGCCTTCCGTGCACGCCTCCGTGCCGCATAAGGCACAAAAGGCGAAAGGGTCACGGGATACCCTTTCGCCTTTTGCCTCTCTTCCCGTTTGCTTCGCTGACCGATTCAACCGCTGGACGAGGCAAACCCGATGTTGATCGTTCCCTCCGGAAGACTTCATATCAATCTGCCTGTTCGCCGCCTGTTTTTTCCGGATGCTTCCCCTGCGGCATTCCCCGTGAAACGGGTACGGCGCGGGCGAATCAGAACGAGAAGCGCAGGGCGATGCGGAGGCCGTTTTTGCGGATGTCGGGATGGTCGGTATAGCTCAGGCGACGGTAATAGTTCACCTGCAAGATACGGAAGATGTTTTCCAGTCCGAAGCTGAACTCCATGTACGGTTCGCCCGTCAGCGGCCAGGTGCCCTGGGGCAGGAGGAAGAGGTTGCTGCCGAGCGCCGGGTTGTTGCGGTCGGACAGGTCGCCGCAGATGCCGCTGAAGGAGACGACTTCGCGCAGTTGGAGGAGGTTGATCAGCGGAATACGGTTGAGGATCCATCCTTTCAGGTAGTACGTGGCTTCGACCGAGACGTAGCGGTCGGCCACGAACTCCAGGGCGTTCATCATGTGAAACGCTTCCGGCTGGATCGTGACGGACTGGTTGGCATTGGGCTGGATTAGCAGCGGAAAGGGTACTTTGTTCCATACTTTCCCGGCCTTGACGCCGGCGTCGATGTAGCCGAACGAAGAGAGCCAGAGGCGCTTCGAGGCGCTGAACTCCGTACGGTGGTAGTCGTATGCGCCGCCCAGGAAGCGAAACCCCAGCTGGTGCGTGAGCATGAATATCGGCGCGTCTTTCGAGAGGTTGAACATGGAGCTTTTGCCCAGCCGGCTGTTGTAGGCGCGTTCGCCCGGCGAGAAGCGCAGCTGCGTACCCCATTCCATCGTCTGGAAGCTGCGGATGCGGGTATACTGCCAGGGTTCGCTCTTGAGGATGTAGCGCAGCGAACCGGCGGAGGCGTTGTCCTGGTGCTGCATCCACGTTCTGAAGGTCATGCCGTTCAGCCATTCCCGCTCGTATTGCAGCCTGTTCTTGCGCAGGTAGTACATTTTGTCGATGGAGGCGCCCACCTTCACCGCCACGAACATGTTGTCCTTGCTGGTGAAGAGGAAATCCTGCCCCGGCGTATAGAGATCGTATTCGTGCAGGAAGCTGAGGTTGTTTACCGGCGCTTCCTTTTCATGGTACTTCCTTTCGTTGAAACTGTACGTCGCCTGCCCCTGGTACTTCCATTTCCGGTCGTTCATTCCGTAGGCCGCAAACCCGCCCAGGTAGAGGCGGGGATGGAAGTGCGAGGTCGTGTATCCGCCGACGCGGATGCGGAATCCTTCCACTTCGTTGGAGCTAAAGGTGGTGTTCATCGGGCCGAAGTCCAGCTTGTTCTCGTCGTGGTTCTCCTCGACGGGCACAAAGCCCGAAACCAGTATTTCGATCGTCTTGATGAAGACTTTGAAGACGGGCACCTCGCGCAGTTGCGCCATCAGGTTGTCAATGGCATTTTCCTTCGCCCTGACGGGGAGGTGGCGGCGGGCTGTCCAGAAGGTATCCGGCTGCGCCAGGTCGCCTGTCCCGGTGTGCATTTCTCCCGGCAGGCCGAAGATCGAGTCGCGCTGTCTGCCGTCCGTCCCGGAGCTGTACTTTTCATAGCTTCGCAACTGGTGTGCATACAGCTGCTGCCCGCCCTTGACGAAGTAGAACACGACGGACGTATTGTCCTTGTCCGGCGCCCACAGGCCGTCCGGCATCCGTTTAAACTCCTGTTCGATGTGGACGCTCTTGACGTAATTCAGGTTGATGTGGTAGGGTACGTTCAGGCGCACTTTCTTGACGGCATACGTCCCGTCCAGCGTGATGTACAGCCGTCCGGTGAAGCTGTAGCTTTGCGAGTTGACCGGCACGAAGGCCAGGTCGACGCACCGCTCGCCGCCCACCTCCACCGTGTCCATGATAAAGTAGTGATAGTAGGTCACCGCCAGCGTCGACGACAGGGGACTGACGAAGCTGTTCAGCAGAAAGGCGATGTTGTTGTCGAACACGTCGATCTCCTTCAGCATCTCGTCCAGATTGGCCGAGAGGGTGCCGTATTCGTCCAGCGTCTTGTCCACTCCCTTCTGGCGCCTGGCCTGGAGGATCACCTTTTTGGACTTCGGGCTTTTGCGGTAGTACACGTCCGACAGTTCCTCCCGCAGGGAGAGTGTCAGAACGGGTTTGCCGTCGATCTCCGAACTGTCGATATAGCTCTTGATGAACTTGAACTTCTTCAGGAACTGATTGCTCTCGAAGTCCACGTCGAACTTGTCCAGCGCCATTGTCAGCTTCTGGTAGCGCTCCGCCCGATATTCGTCCCTCACAACGATCCGGTTGCTGTCCTTGCGTTCGATGACGTTCTTCACCAGCTCCACCGCCGGATTGTTGCGACGGCTGTACCGTTCGCGTCCGGGCTTGACGGTCACTTCCGTCAGCTGGATCGAGGAAGGAGCGAGCAGAATGTCGAGCGAATCGTTATGCAGTCCGGCGCGGACGGTCACGTCCTTTGTTTCGTAGCCGAGCAGGTAGAAGGTAAGCGCAGTCCAACCCCGGTCGTTATGCAGTTCAAACCGTCCGTCGTCGTCGCTCATGGCGCCGAGGGTGGAGTTCTTGAAGATGATGGAGGCGTACGGGAGCGGCTCGCCGGTGAGCGAATCCCGCACTGTGCCCGATGCGGACGTGACGCGCTGTGCCCGGGCAACGCCGCCGGCTGCCAGCCACAACAGAAATACAAGAAATAACGGATAACGAATCCACTCTGCCGCCGCCCGTGCGCTGCGTACGAGCCGTGCTGCATGTCCCCCTGTGAATCTATACTTCTCCAAAGCTGTCAAACATTGTTATTTATGAGCGGCAAATGTACGTATTTTCGCCGAAACGGAAAAATGTCGTATCTTTGGCCAAACAAAACAACTGTATGCTTACAAAAATTTTTGACGAGAAACAGGTTCAGAAACTTGAAACGTATATCAACAAAGGCGAAACGTTCGTGATCGTTACGCACATCTCTCCCGACGGCGACGCCATCGGATCTTCACTGGGACTGTATCATTATCTGACTTCGCTCGGCAATACGGTGAACGTCGTTGTTCCGAATGATTTCCCCTCTTTCCTGAAATGGATGCCGGAGGCCGGAAACATCCTGATGTACGACCGGCATCCCGATTTTGCGGAGCGCGTGATTCGCGAGGCGGATGTGATCTTCTGCCTCGACTTCAACGAGTCGAAGCGGATCGGCAAGCTGGCCTCTTTCGTGGAAGCCGCCGATGCGCGGAAGGTCATGATCGATCACCACCCCAACCCCTCGGATTTCTGCCGCCTGATCTTCTCCTATCCCGACATTTCGTCGACCTCCGAACTGGTATTCCGCCTGATCTGCGCCCTGAAGGCCGCCGACGCCATCCACAAGGAGGCTGCCGAGTGCATCTACACCGGCATGATGACCGATACCGGGGCTTTCACCTTTCACTCCAACGATCCCGACCTCTATATCATCGTCCGGGAACTGCTGAGGAGCGGCGTCGACAAGGATCTGATTTACCGGAAGGTCTACCAGGTGTATTCCGAATCCCGCCTGCGGCTGATGGGGTATACGCTGCACGAAAAGATGAAGACCTATCCGAATGAAAAAGCCGCGCTGATCACGCTGACGCTGAACGAACTGAACCGCTTCGGCTACGTGCCGGGAGATACGGAAGGGTTCGTCAATCTGCCGCTGAGTATCGAATGGGTACAGTTTGTCGCCTTTATTCGCGAGAACACGGACGGCATCAAGATTTCGCTCCGTTCGGCAGGCGAGTTCCCCTGCAACCGCTTTGCCTCCGCGTATTTTCAGGGAGGGGGACACCGGAATGCGTCGGGCGGCGAATACAGCGGAACGCTGGACGAGGCCGTCCGCATCTTCGAAGAAGGGCTGAAGCGCCTGAACCCGTGTCAATATGAAAAGACCGGGGAGAACTGACCTCTTTATTCACGAAAAAACCGACGGGAAATGAAACGGAAAAACGCCGGGGGAGGAATCTCCGTCAAACGGTTGATCAAGAGTTTCGGCTATGCCTTCAACGGTATCCGGTGGGTGTTTTGTCAGGAACAGAACGCGCGTGTGCACTTGTGCATCGCCGCCTGCACGGTGATTGCCGGAGTCTGCTTCCGCATTTCCGCCGCCGAATGGATCGCGGTGGCGATTGTGAGCGGCGGCGTCCTGGCCGCCGAGACGTTCAACACCTCTATCGAAGCCCTGTCGGACATGATCTCGCCCGAATACAACGAAAGCATTAAACAGATCAAGGATTTTGCAGCCGGCGCGGTACTGATCATCGCGCTGGCGGCTGCCGCAGTCGGGGGCATCATCTTTGTCCCTAAAATCATGGCGCTTTTCTGACATGGACAGCCGGAGGCCGACCGTCACCGTTGAACAGGCCGTCCCGGCGCTGCCGGGAGTGCGCTTCCGCGAGCCGGTGGAGTGGCGTCTGTGCGAAGGAGAACAGTGGGCGGTCGTCGGGCCGAACGGGAGCGGAAAAACGCTCCTGGCCGACCTGCTGCAAGGCCGCTACCTCCTGCGCGAAGGCGCCGTACGCTTTCACCTCGAAGGCAAGACCGCCGATCCGGTCAGGAGCATTGCCTTCAGGGACATTCACTCCCTTGTCGACAGCCGCAACGCCTATTACCAGCAGCGCTGGCACGCTACGGAAACGGAAGACTGGCCTTCCGTCGGCCAACTGCTGGCCTCCTCCGGCGGCGAGCCGGCAGACAACGAAGACCTGTACACGCAATTTCGCATCCGGGAATCCCTGTCGAAGAAACTCATCCACCTTTCCAGCGGAGAGTTTCGGAAATTCCTGATCCTCCGTACCCTCCTGTCCCGTCCGCGCCTGCTCGTGCTGGACAATCCGTTCATCGGCCTCGACGCCGCTTCACGCCGGCTGCTGGCGCAGCTCCTGCAGCAGATGGCGCAGCTGAAGCCTCCGCTGCAAGTCGTCCTGCTGCTGTCCGACCCGTCGGACATTCCGGAGATGATTACCCGCGTGCTGCCGGTCTGCGGGCGTCGCTGTCTTGCGCCGCAGACGCGCGAGGCCTTCCTGTCCGATACAACCCTGCAAACGCATCTCTTCCCTGCCGCCGACGCGCCGGTACACCTGCCCGACGGCGAAGAGAAACCCGTTGCCCACCGGATCACCTTCCGCATGGAACGGGTCAGCATCCGCTACGGACGGCGGACGATCCTGAAAGACCTCTCCTGGGAAGTGAAAAACGGAGAGAAATGGGCATTGTGCGGCCCGAACGGAAGTGGAAAGACGCTGCTGTTAAGCCTTATTTATGCCGATCATCCGCAGTCCTACGCCCAGACGCTCTACCTCTTCGACCGCCGGCGCGGAACGGGCGAAAGCATCTGGGACATCAAGCAGCGCATCGGCTACGTCTCGCCGGAGATGCACCTGTATTACATGGAGAATATTCCGGCGCTGGACATCGTTTGCTCCGGGTTCCACGATTCGACCGGCCTGTTCCGCAAGTGCACCGACGTGCAAAAGCAGCGTGCGGCGGCGTGGATGCAGCTGTTCGGCATAGATTCGCTGCAAGACCGTCCGTTTCTCACGCTGTCGTCCGGCGAACAGCGGCTGGCGCTGCTGGCGCGAGCCTTCGTGAAGAATCCCGACCTGCTCATCCTCGACGAACCGCTGCACGGACTGGACGTCGCCAACAAACGCCGCGCCACCCGCATCATCGACGCCTTCTGCGCCGGCAGGGGAAAGACCCTGATATACGTCACGCACTATCCCGACGAACTGCCGGTCTGCGTAGACCGCCGTTTCGAACTGCCCCCCACGACTGCGGAAAACTGAGGATTTAAAGATTCAAAGATTCTTTGAGGAGACACAGGGCAAAGTCTGAGCCAGTCAAGGGAGTTTCTCTCAAATAACCCCGATTTTCTCCTTCAGTGCCTCGCTTTTCCCCTGAATAAAACAGGTTCAAAAGTTCGAAGCATACACTTCTTGCGAACTCTTGAACCTGTAACCCGACATTCTTTCACTGCGGAAAGCCATGCCGGAAGAAGTATAAACCGGATGCGGAGCGTTATTTCTTTTTCGCCATTTCCAGCGCCTGGGTGGTCACGTAATATTTTGCAAGCATGTTGGGCGCTTCCCATTCCGGCAGGGCGCCATCGTGCAAGTAGGCCAGAAAATTCGCCGTCACCTGCCCGAAGTGCGCTTCATGACCGTTGTGGTAATGAGCGGGAATATCCACCTGCCATACGCCGTCGGCCGTCTTGTGCAGACTGACGCCCGGATAGTGTTCCGTAATCGTTGCCAGCGAACCGGACAAGTCTTTTTCATACGCATCCAGGTCGATTCCCGGCATCGCCTTGATATGCAAAACCGGTTTGTATTGCTGTTCCTTTCCCTGTTCGATGATCAAGTGCGCCTTGCTGCCTTTCATCACCGAATAATGCGTATCGCCGCCTCCTTCGGGATAAGTGTAATTCCAGATCACCGAAACTTTGGCATGTATGCCCTTGATTTTATAGGTAATGTCTCCATTCGCATAGACATGCAGCGTGTCGTTGCGAACGTCCTTTTGCAGATAGTCAGGATACGCATCCTGTCCCGTCACTTCCCGGAACTGGGCATGTGAGAGGGCTGTTGTCCAACGGTTGGCATCCAGCAGGGCGATGTCCGTCGGACAGTCGATGATCTGCTCCGGGAAACAAGCCCACTGTACAAGGTCTACCAAATGCGTAGTCACATCCACCATGCCTTCGCCCTGTTGCTCCGTGTCGAAAAACCATACGGGACGAATCAACGGATTCCCCGAAACCGTTTTAAAGAAGTGATGCACGCTTTCTTTCGTGATGGCCGGATCGTCCGGCGTTCCCTCCTGCTGTTCGCCATACACGGCCGGCAGCCTTGAAAACGCCCGTTGCAACATCGTCGTGATTTCGAACCGCTCGGTCATGATGTCATAAAGTAACACGTTTTGCCGGCGGGCAATATCGAAACATTCCTTCAACTGTTCAAAGTCCGAGACGCGAATGGCCATCGGTTTGTCGGCCAATACATGCAGACCGGCTGAAACGGCATTCCGGATGTAACCGGTTTTCTTGCCGTTGTTACCGGCCAAGACCACGACATTTCCTTTTTTATCCCGCAACATCTTTTCCTCGTAGTCGGCGCCCGTATAGACTTTTTCGTTCCATTGCGTGGGCGATTCGGCGCGCGTATTGTAGGCTGCGATTTTCTTCAGGTGTTCCGTTACGTCTCCGCCTTCCGGCGCATAGACGTACACTTCGTTACTCACCTGCGGATAAGAAGTCTTTTGTACCAGCGCCGAGTGAAAATGCCCCGGATCCAACGTGATTAACCGCACCTCATCCTTTTGACCCGTCTTCGACGTACACGACCCCAGCAGAGATAAACCGATGATCACAGACAGAAATGTATCATTCATATTGAGTCTTTTTCCCATGCTTGTTTAACGGCCGTTGAAGTCTCCGGATAATTTATTCAATTCCCCGTCCGTAAGGTATCCGTTGGTCTTGATGACAATCAAATGTTTGAACGTAACCGATTCGCCGGGGCGAAGCGTGAGTACGAGCAACGGTGCGTCGGGATCAAAAACCTGACTGCCCAGGTTGTTGGTCGAGAACAACCCGTAGCCGCGTGCATGGGAATGTGCCGGATAGCCGGGATTCTTCTTGTGATCGAGGATAGCGATCGAAATGGCTTCGCCGTTTTTCCCGGCCGACAGACTTACCCATTGCGCAGGTTTCCCCCACACATCGCCTTTTTCCAGGCCATCACTGTTGCGGTATACCCCGTTCACGCCGTCATTGTTCATCACCGGCACTTTTGTTTCGTTGCCGTTGGCGTCCAGAAAGAGTTCAGGCTCTTTCGACGGTTCTTCAAACGCACGGTCTACGCGAATCGCGATAAGGCCTTCCTTGTTGTCGGTGAAGACCACCGTATCCTGCTGAGCCGTCAGGGTCGTAACATGTTCGATGATACGCCAGTCTCCCTCGCCGCTGAAAACATACTGCGTTTCATCCTTGAGGAGCGTTTTCCCCTGATAGTCTACCCAGTCGGCGGCAGTTGTCAGCCGTCCTTCCTTTTCTCCGTTTTGCATACCGACAATGCTGCGGTGGCGGATGGAGCCGTAGCCGGGCTTTTTATCTGCGGGAACGGCATACGAATTATTCCAGAAATCCAGTCCGTTGACATCGCCGAAATTGAACCAGAATCCCACATGATGCGGATGGTCGATGCGTTCGTTCGGACGCGGGTCGCGCGGAAAACCGCGCGTAACTACCGTACCCTTCGCCGTGTATAACGGATAAAGAACGGGCTTCTCCAGATCGTCGGGATAAATGTAGGAGGTGAATAACTGCCCGTCATACAATACATCCACCTTTTTCTGCGCTTCGTCGGGAAGCAGCACGATACCCTGTGGAGACTGCTTGCAGGCAAACAGTCCCACCACTCCCATACTCGCAGCCAACAGGCTGAACAAGGACATCCGTTTCATTCGCTCAGATTTTTTCTGGTAAGACATAGGGTGAACGGTATTCGCGCGTGAGCATCTGGTTGGCATCTTCATCGCCGATAAAGCGTTCGGCAACGGGGTCAAAGGTCAGTTGTCTGCCCAGCCGGTAAGAGATGTTGCCCAGGTGCGCCAGAGCAGACGACAGGTGACCGCTCTCCACGGGGCCATTTTGCAGAGTCATGTCGCGGGCGCGGATGGCATCGAACCAGTTTTTGAAATGCTCGTTCAGTTCGTCCGGCGCCGTATTACTTGGCCCTTTTTCGCGATTCTCGCCCAGATAAGTTTCATACGCACCATAACCCTTGATCACCATATAGCCTTTGTCGCCGTAGAAGATATTCCCTACGTCGGCGCCGTCTTCGAGGTTGGTACACCAGTTGCGAACTTCGAACTGAATGATTTTCTTTTGTTTGGGGTAATGATAAATCGACGTTTGGACTTCGGGCACTTCTTTGCAGTCGTCCCAGAGGAACTTGCCGCCCATGGATGTGATGCGTTCGGGCAGTCCGACATTCAGCCCCCACATGCAAAGATCGGTTTCATGTATTCCCTGGTTACCGACATCTCCATTGCCGTAGTTCCAGTGCCAGTGCCAATTATAATGCACGAGGTTGCGCGTGAAAGGAGCCATGGGCGCCGGACCGCACCAAAGGTCGTAGTCCAGTCCTTCGGGTATCTTGGAAATACCCTGGTTGCCGATGTCGGGTCGCCAGCGATACACCAAACCGCGCGCCATGTATACACGTCCGATGAGGCCTTCGTTCAAAAGACGTATTGCCTCGCGGATGGATTTCGAACTGCGCAACTGCACGCCGTGCTGCACGATGCGGTTGTACTTGTACGCAGCTTCGATGAGCTTCCGGCCTTCATAAATATTATGCGTGGCAGGCTTTTCAACGTAGACGTCCTTGCCGGCCTGACAGGCCCAGATGGCCTGCAGGGCGTGCCAGTGGTTCGGCGTAGCGAGCGTGACGGCATCAATGTCCTTGTTTTCGTAAAGTTTGCGGAAATCCTGTTCGATAAGGACTTTCTTTTTGTACTTTTCTTCAAACGACTGTGCCCGTTTCTTCAGGATGTTTACATCCGGATCACAAAGAGCAGCAACAGTGACGCCCTGCAGTTTCATGATTTCCTCGATATGACTTTGCCCGCGACCGTTGACGCCAAGTACGGCGACCCGGATACGGTCGTTGGCGCCAAACACTTCTTTCGGCAACACCGTTGGCTGAATAATGTTCTGCACGCCTTTGCTGTGCAGGGTTGCCGGTGCAATAACGGAGGCGACGGTTCCAGTCAGGGCAGTCGCCAAAAATTTTCTTCTTGAATGAGTTGTTTCCATTTGATATTCTTTTTTATACAGTTTATGAAATCCTTATTATATTTGTTCTAAAATCATTTGCGTATCAGATGCTATCATATATTCTTCGTCGGT